>DPYD01000040.1 GCA_003545515.1 Candidatus Kaiserbacteria bacterium
GCGATAGCTTCACCCTCGCGGTCGGGGTCGGTTGCGAGTATGACCTCGTCGGCCTTTTTCGCCGCTTTTTGCAACTCATCAATTATGTGCTGTTTCTCTTTGACGATTTGATAGCGTGGAACGAATCCGCCCTTGATGTCAACGGCATCCTTATTGCTTTTGGGCAAATCACGAATATGTCCAACTGACGCACGTACCGAATACCCCTTACCAAGGTATTTTTCTATCGTCTTCGCTTTTGCCGGAGACTCTACAATAACTAACTTCATAAGTGGCTAGTGATACTTCAGAAGAGTACCATGTGTCAAGGACTCGAAATTAAAATGTAGATGTCAAAATGCAAAATGACAATGTAAAATCTCAAATTATCTCCATCCGAACGATAACGGACATTTCGGCATTTTGAACTATCATTTTGATTTTTGCACTTTGATTTTTGAATTTGCTACTTGATTCGCACCACGCCCAATTCCTCCACTATCAGACCTTTAATTTCCATCGTAGACAAAAGAATATTTGCTTCTGAAACGGGAAGTTTGAGTGTCTCGAGAAGTTTGTCGCGCGAGACGGGGGAAACGATAATTTCAAGTACACGTCGTTCGTTTTCAAAAAGATCGATATGTAAAGTCATCTCGCGTGTCTGCGTTTCGATACCGAGCGCGCGCAGAATATCTTCGGGCTCTGTCACGGGAGTCGCACCAAGTTTTAAGAATTGATGCGTGCCGCGGCTTTCGGCGGAGAAAATGGAGCCGGGGACAACGAGGAGTTCACGATTATATTCTGTAGCGAGACGCGCCGTTATCAACGAACCGGAACGTTCTTTTGCTTCAATTACCAGTACCGCCTTGCAAAGACCCGCCATAATGCGATTCCTCTGCGGAAATGTATAGTCGGCCGCTTTCATGTTTGGCTCGAATTCCGAAAGATGTGCGCCGCCCGCTTTTATGATTTCTCGCGCGAGATTCACGTTCGCACGGGGATAGAGCACGCTCCAGTCAAGGCCTGAGCCGGGTACGGCAACGATTGGGAGCCCCGCCTCAAGCGCGGCCTTATGTGCCTCGGCATCTATGCCGTAGGCCAACCCGCTTACAATGACAACAGGATAGCCGCGCAGTCCCTCTATCAGATGACGCACGGCTTGCCGACCGTAATTTGTTGCCGCGCGACTTCCGACGACCGCAAGCCACATGGAATCGTAGCTAGGAAGCGTCCCGCGCACATAGAGCTTCTTGGGTGCGTCGGGTATTTCTTTAAGGAGCGGAGGGAAGCGGTTTGGAGAAAGCGCTGTGATTTCATCGTGCATAGTGCTATCATCTTACCAGCTTCGAGGTGCAAGCTGCGAGTTGCGAGGAAGGTTTGATGTGTCTGCAAGCTCGAAGCTCGAAGCTCGAAGCTCGAAATTATGCTAGACATCAAATTCATCCGCGACAACAAAGATGTCGTTATTGCGGGTGCCAAGAAAAAGCACATAAAGGTTGATATTGACCGCCTGCTTCAAGTCGACGACAAAAGACGCGCACTGCAGGTTTCCATTGACGAGAAACGTGCTGAGCAAAACAATGCATCCGTTGCTATAGCCGGAGCAAAGGATGGCGCGGAGAAACAAGGACTCATCAGTCGGATGCAGAATGTCAAAGAGACATTGCGTTTGGAAGAAGAATCAATGCAGGAGATCATGAAAGAGTGGAGGGATCTCATGCTCCAGGTACCGAACGTCCCGGACATGACTGTTTCGGAAGGGGAATCCGACGCCGACAATAAAGAAGTGCGACGATGGCCTGATCCGAGCGGTTCATCCCGAGCGGAGTCGAGGGAAGTCGAGGACGGGGGATTACCAAAGTTCGACTTTCCGACAAGAAGCCATACTGAACTTCTTCTCATGCATGACATGGCTGATTACGAACGCGGCGCCAAGGTTGCTGGGTTCCGTGGTTATTTTTTGAAGAATGATGGTGCGCGGCTCGTATGGGCGCTCGAACGTTTCGTTATCGAACGCTTCGTGAATCGTGAAGGATTTATCCCGGCCATCGTTCCCTCCCTTGTGAGACGCGAACCTTTTATAGGCACCGGTTACTTGCCGCAGAGCGAGGATGACCTCTACAAGACGCAAGATGGCGACTATCTAGCAGGTACCGCCGAAGTTGCAACGATGGGGTACTACATGGATGAGGTGTTGGATAAGAAAGATTTGCCGATTAAATTCTTTTCGTTCTCTCCATGTTTTCGCCGCGAAGCGGGGAGCCATGGCAAGGATACGAAAGGTATTTTCCGTATTCACGAGTTTCTAAAATACGAGCAAGTCGTTTTGTGCGAAGCGAGTCATGAAGAGTCCGTAAAGCATCATGAAGATCTGACAAAGAATTCAGAGGAGCTTCTCAAAGAATTGAAACTTCCGTACCGTGTTGTCATCAACTGCGGAGCCGATTTGGGACTCGGACAGGTCAAGAAGTATGACATCGAAGTGTGGATGCCAAGCGAGGGGAAATACCGCGAAACACATTCGTCATCCTATTTTCATGACTTTCAGACACGTCGCTTGAATATTCGTTATAGAGATGGCGAGACGCTTCGGTATGTGCATTCTCTCAACAACACTGCGCTCGCCGTCCCGCGCATAGTTACACAAATAGTAGAGAACTATCAGAATAAAGACGGTTCAATTACGGTTCCCGAGGTATTGCGTAACTATGTCGGCAAAGAAAAGATCGGGAAGAGTAATTGATTTGCGCGGGAAAAGGAATACTCCTACGCGCGCGCAGGGAAAGCTTCCTTTGTTTGAAAAACGGCACGTGCCTCTGCGCGCGCGTCGAAGACGCAAGCGCGTCTTTTTTACGTTCTGTGCCGTGCTTGTAAGCGCCGGCGCGGCTTGGGGACTTCATTATGCATCGTATCTTCCGCAATTTTCCATCAACAGCGTTGAAGTGGTCGGTGCCAAGGAAATATCACCAGTACTCGTGGAAAGCTTTGTGGAGGCAGAACTTTCAGAAGGAGCGTATAGGCCTCTCTCGCGAAAGAACATATTTGTTTATCCGCGCTCCGCGCTCGTGCGTGCCACAGAAGAGTATTTTCCCAGGATTCGCTCTGTGAATATTTCGCGGGAGTCTCTCTTAGCGCAGGCGATTATCGTCGCCGTGGATGAACGGCAACCATTTGCCACGTGGTGCGCAGGAGATGGAGAATGCTACCTTTTGGATGACACAGGGTTCATTTTCACGGCGCTTGAGAATTATTTCGAAACTGGAGAGGCGACCACCACTGAAGCTACGCATGTTTCCACAAAGTACGCTTTTACCGGAGGACTCAAAGACGCTGAGAGTTCGCCTATCGGCCAGATGTTTCTTCCCGATCGTTTCGTCAATGCTCGTGCATTCCTTAAGAGCTTGGAGCAGACGGGCTTCTTGGCACAGAAAATTTCCGTGGACGATGGGGAAGATATTTCAGTGTCTATTGCGAGAGGGTTTGCTATCCGCGCATCGCTCGCGGGAGATGCCGAGACCACAGTGCGCAATTTAAAACTTGTACTTACCTCGGACGCTCTGCGCGGAAAGGAAGACGATCTTTTGTATGTCGACCTTCGTTTTGGGAACAAGGTATACTACAAATTTAAAGAGTAGTCGGCTGGTATGACTAGCTTTTGAAACAACTGAAAGAATAACTACAAGCGCAGTAATTATCGCGCTCTCACGCGGCGATTTTTCCGTGCAGTTTCATTTAGACGTGCGAAGGCGTTCCACACTCTTTCTAATCGTACTCGATCTTGGTCGCCCAATGTGCCTTCGTTGCCGATCGTAAATGGTAACGCATCACCGTCCGCATGATGAAGAGAGTTGAAGGATTTCTCAATAGCATCTAAAGCGTCAATTTCGTGCTTTCCCAGAGTGCCCTGAAATGGCAGATCACGATATATCGCATCTTGCCATCCGTGAATTTCGTGCCAATTTCCAGATTGTGCAGCAAAACCGACATCGTTCAATGAGGCCGAATAATCAACGGGTGATTTAGAATGACGCAAAGTTGAAAGATTAAGAGCGCCTTCCGTTGAGAGAGCTTTTATGTGATTAAAACCGAGGGTGTATGCAATTTCCAGCGTAAGGAATAAAAGTAATCGTTGAGGAGACACTCGGTATGTATCAAGAAAGTTTTTTCTAATCTCTCTAAGGTCGGTGGCGCGCTCAGTACTGCCGCCGCTCTTGTGTCCGCTTCCGGTCCGAATTATGCGGAACATTTGTTCTCCAGACCCGTTTGTCTCCGCATCGAAACCAACCCGCCAAATTTCCCCTGTCGTGTCATGAAGGGGCTTATCGTGTTCCGTGTGTTTGCGGTCATGTCCGATCGCAATATCAACAGAAAACGTACCCGAACCACTCCCGCCCTTAAGTGAAATGTAATATCCCTCGTCACGCGACAGCCAACTTTTCCAAATACCCTCGCGCGACGATGCCGTATCGATAGATGTCTCGAACAACTTGTCACCGAAGGTCCGCGTCCAAAATGTGTAATTCGCTTTTACGTTCTCCAGAAAATCATGAAGTGGCATGTTCTCGTCGGCCAGATACACCATGTTGCCCCTACTATAGAATTTCTCTGGAGCATGAGTCTTTAACCAAGAAGCAAACTCCAGAACATCCGCGACGTCAGACGCATTTTTCATACGGTCAAACTTTGTCACGAGGCGTGCGACGCCTCGGGCTGTATCTGCTCGTATCCCGTTTTTGGAACAATACTCACCGATAATTGTATTACGCTGTCGTCCGATTGGGATATTTGGTTGAAGAATCTCGTTCACAAAATCCACGACCTTTGCCCGAGAAACGTTCTCCTGCCTCTCAAACGATCCTGTCTCGATGCCCATAGCGTAAGTATACACGGCATAAAATAGCATGCTCGGGTCGGGTAGATAGTGTGCTATCGTTGCGAATGATGAAAAACTTCTGGCAGAAATTGCCACGGCCTTTTTTGGCACTTGCTCCTATGGAGGATGTAACAGACGCAGCTTTTCGGCGCCTTATTGCGCGTCATGGAAAACCGCATGTGATGTTCACGGAATTCACGTCGGCTGACGGACTCGTCTTGGCTCCTCGATCAGGACAGGAGAAGTTGCGCAAAAAGCTACTATATGCAGAGAACGAGCGACCAATGGTTGTTCAGCTTTTCTCTTCAATACCGGAGCGGATGGAAAAAGCCGCACACATCGCGGTTGAGCTGGGCTTCGACGGCATTGACATCAACATGGGGTGTCCCGACAGGGCCGTTGAGCGCGGCGGCTGCGGTGCCGCGCTCATGAAAAATCCGGCGCTTGCACGCGCGCTCATACGTGCGGCGAAAAGCTCGGGACTGCCTGTTTCTGTAAAAACACGGATAGGGTACACGAAAGATGAACTTGAAACATGGCTTCCGGGACTTCTCACTGAAGAGCCAGCCGCCATTGCTCTCCATGCGCGTACGCGCAAGGAAATGTCCGACGTGCCGGCGCGATGGGAGCGCGTCAAGCGCGCTGTCAAAATACGCGATTCACTCGGCTCAAAGACGCTCATTATCGGCAATGGCGACGTGCGCGATATCACCGACGCGCGCGAGAAAGCGGCAATGAGCGGCGCAGATGGCATCATGCTCGGCCGTGCGATCTACGGCAATCCTTGGTTGTATAACGATTTACGAAGTCGTTATACTCCAACGCCGTATGAGAGAGCGCTAGTACTCATGGAGCATCTTGAGCTCTTTGACGAACTCCTTTCAGATACCACAAGTTTTGCGATAATGAGAAAACATTTTAAAGCATACATTTCAGGGTGGAACGGCGCGAAAGAATTGCGAATACGACTGATGGAAACGAGCACATCGGCAAAGGCTCGGGAAGTGCTCGCGGGTGCACTGCCTGAGAGGGTATAATGCGTCGCATGGAAAAAAAGGAATCACGTCACGCGACTTTGTACAGGCAGTACCGCCCGCAAAGCTTCAATGACGCGCGCGGGCAAGAGCATATCGTAAAGGTTCTGAAAGCCGAGATAAAGAATAAAAAACCCGCGCATGCGTATCTTTTTTCCGGAGGTCGCGGTACGGGGAAAACAACGTTTGCACGAATTCTTGCGCGCGAGCTCGGCGTTTCCGACAAAGATCTATACGAGATAGACGCCGCTTCGAACAACGGCGTGGAACATATCCGTGAACTGCGCGAAGGTGTGCATGTCGTGCCGTTCGAATCGCCCTACAAATTCTACATCGTAGATGAAGCGCACATGCTCTCCAAGAGCGCATGGAACGCTTTTTTGAAGACACTCGAGGAACCGCCGCCGCACGCTATGTTCGTTCTGGCGACGACCGAACGCGACAAAATCCCCGACACCATCCAATCGCGATGTGAGGTGTACAGTTTCAAACAGCCGACACGCGAAGTCTTGGCCGATGTTATCGAGAGTGTTGCGAAAAAAGAAGGGTATTCTCTCGAACGCTCTGCTTCTGAACTTGTGGCGCTTCTTGCCGATGGTTCTTTCCGCGACGGACTCTCCATCTTGCAGAAAGTACTCGCCATCTCCGATAACAAAAAGATTGAGATCGAAGAAGTGGAGGCGGTTTCCGGAGCCCCCCGCGGGGAAGTTGTCAGAAAGATAATTTCCGCTGTCGCGAAAAAAAATGCAGAAGAAGCGCTTAACGCTATACGAGGAGCCATCGAAGAGAACGTAGACGCACGCATGCTTACTAAGCTTCTTATCCATCGTTTGCGCGTTGTCCTCCTCTTGCGCTATGCGCCGGGAGTGGCGGATACGTTAGGGAAAGAGCTTTCGGAAGCGGACCTTGCACTCGCGAAAGAAATATCGAAGGAACCGGGCGTCAACTCGAACACCCTGCGCGCAATTCTTGATGCGTACAGCATAATGGCTTATGCCGCCGTGCCTCATTTGCCGCTCGAGCTAGCCGTAGTCGATATTTGTACGAGTACATCACGCGAGGCATAAGTCAGTGTATTACGTATATATACATCCCATTTCCAAGGTATACTTTACATATTATGGACAATACGATGAAAGCGTTCGTACTAGTCGTTGCCATCGTGTTTACTGCCGCTGCGTACCTTTTCTTGTCGCCGGAAGAGACATTTAATTCGACCGATATTCCCGCCAAAATCATGGTGGCATACACCAATGTCGAACACGGCATTTCGTTCACATATCCCGACACCTATATTCTTAATGAAATGGAAGTGGGGAATGGGGAGAGGTGGCACTACAACATCACCCTTATTGACAAGGAAGCGGCGGCCAATGTTCCGCAGAATGGCGAAGGACCGATCTCGATTACCATCGATATTTTCCAGAATAATTTAGACAAGCTAACGATAGCGGAATGGGTGAATAATGTGAGCTATTCTAACTTCAAGCTTATACTTGGAGGAGCGCTCACGTCTATTACGCTTGCGGACAAAGAGGCACTCGCATACACATGGGACGGTCTTTACCGTGGCGACAGCATCGTTTTCGAGCACGATGGAAATATCGTAATGCTTAGCGTCACCTATCTTTCTCCGGAGGACGACATCATCTCCGATTTCGTTAATATAGCGTTATCGTTAGAGTTAACCGATTAGTCTTTTGTCGAAGGCGTTCCTCTGTTATCTTTACTATGTTTGGGGAGTCGTCTAATGGTAGGACACCAGGTTTTGGTCCTGGGTATTGGGGTTCGAGTCCCTACTCCCCAGCAACCGAGCGTCGAGCGAGGAAGTACTGAGGTCAGTAGGCCGAATGTGCAACCGAGCGTCGAGCGAGGAAGTACTGAGGTCAGTAGGCCGAATGTGCAAACGAGAGCGGAGTTTCTTAATCGGGCAGGCAGTGTACGAGGAGCATATGAAAAACTATAAAATAGTTGTATATGTCCCGGAAGATCATGCAGATAAATTGCGTGAGGCAATGGGCAACGCAGGAGCCGGAAAGATAGGGAACTATACTTTCTGTACTTTTACTTCAAAAGGTGTAGGGCGTTTTAAGCCAGAAAATGGCGCTAGTCCCACAATAGGAGAAGTCGGGAGACTTGAATCGGTTGAGGAGGAGCGAATCGAAACTGTTTGCCAAGAAGAGAGTCTGAAAGAAGTATTGAGGGCTATCAAAGAGGCACATCCTTACGAAGAATCTGCCGCTGACGTTTATTCGATTGAAGTCATTAAGTAGACCATTCCGAGGAGCGTTGAGATGGTAAACCAATGCATTGGTTTCGAGCACCTCGCTTCAAATACGAAAGTTCGCTTTCGGATCTCTCGCTCTACGTCGCTCGTAAACTAAAAAGCATAATATATGCCTTGTGGGATTGCCTACCGGTGGGCGGGGCTTGATGGCAAAATTCACGAGACTGAGCAGATCGGCTTGAACAAAGTGAGGAGCGGGGGCAGGGTTAGCGAGAACCTCAAAACACTAAAAATGAGAAGCTCCGCGTCTGAAGAGGTGCGCGGAGCTCAAGTATTCCGGCAGGAACGTCCTTATTTCCATGCGAACGCCCACCCGATGGAGATGTGGGGTCCATTGAAGGCGTTAATGCTGACACCTTTTTCACTGGGATGTCCGAGATAGACTCGAAGATCACAGGAATCAAAGCTCGATGTCCACACAAGGATGCCAGAAAACAAATAACTTCCCCTGACGGCCTTATATGAAGTATCCACCCACGACACTTCTGCAACGTTTGGCACATATTCGGTGCCAGAAAATTGCGGCCGCATCTCGTCCCAGCTCTTGCCGATCGAGGATGGTATTGGCCTCTTGCGGAGTTTCAGCCATCTCACCCCCACAGTATCTTCACGGGAGAACTTCTCGCAAACATGCGAGTACCACCCTTTCTTGTTCTTGCAGTAAAAGTACTCGCTCCTGAGCGCACGGATGTCGAGAAGCGACATTCTCGCCTGCGGCCCGGGGACGAGAGTGGCCTCCTGGTCGCGAAGAAACTCAAGTTCTTCGCCACATGGCAGATTCCGTTCAAACTCCGCCATTTGCGAGTTGGTATAAACGATGCCGGGGCGAGCCGACATCATTTCCTCGGGCGTGACGAAGTCCACACCGAGGATTTTTCGAGCAACGCTCGCGTTCCTCATCACCTTTCTCCTCGGTTAATCTTAAAGGTACCCAAAGAAACGCTACCACCTTTAGCGTTTGTCGTCACTCGATGTCGAACATGCGGAAATAGGAGGCCGACACTGGAACCCATTGCGTGAGGGTCATTTTTGTGGTATTGTGAGCCGAATGAGCCGATATTTTGGCTCTATAAAGCGACGATCTCTCTTTCAACGTAGATTCCTTGCTTCATCAAAAACCTATGAAATGGATAATGAAACCTCCACAGCCCATGCGAACCAAAATTTCTGTGTGCAAATGTGGTGACAAATACATAAAAACGAGAAAGCATCAGAAGACATGCCTTCGTTGCGCGAGTGATTAAGTATCGGCAGTCTCTATTTTTTCAAGCTTGATTTTTGCATCGGTGGCTTGTAGCATAGGTCATGATACGTCGGATAGCTGTCTCCTCGAAGGTAGGAGACGCACGTGCCCGGCACTACTTGGGAACTCTAAAAACAATTTTTCCCGACATCTCTCTTTCTGCCGTCGCGACAGCCGCAGTGTATACCATAGATACGCGCCTCTCTTTAAAAGAAATCGAACGCGCCGCGGGTCGGCTCACCAATTTGCTCACAGAAACATACTCAACGCAAAGCATCCCGCACCCACAGGATTATGCGTACGCTATTGAAATCGGGTATCTGCCCGGAGTTACAGACAATGTCGGGAAGACCGCCCGCGAGACGATAGAAGATTCCACGAGGCGCAAATTCCGTGCGGACGAAGCAGTGTACTCGTCCACTTTTTTGTTTCTGTCCGGCACATTGACGAGGGAAGAAGTTGAAAATTGCGCGCACGAACTCCACAATCAGCTAATTGAACGCGTGAACATTTACTCTGCGGCGGAGGTTCAAGAAGGATTTCCCATCATTGTTCCGAAAGTGAAGCTCGAAAGTGTACGGAAATCTGTCGATGAAGTAGATCTCGATGTTTCCGATGAAGAGCTTTCGCGTATTGGAAAAGAGGGAATCAAGGACGCTGACGGCAGTCGTCGCGGTCCTCTTGCGCTTTCACTTTCCGCAATGAAAGTTATTCGCGCCCATTTCAAAAATCTCGATAGGAACCCGACTGACGTGGAACTGGAAGCACTCGCACAGACATGGTCGGAGCACTGTAAACACACGATTTTCGCAGATCCACTGGATGAGGTCGGTGATGGGATTTATCACCGATACATAAAAGGCGCGACGCAGAAAATCCGGAAACAAAAGGGTAAGAAAGATTTTTGTGTATCCGTATTTAAAGATAATTCCGGCGCTATCGCTTTTGATGATACGTACCTCGTCACACACAAGGTGGAGACGCACAATGCGCCGTCGGCACTCGACCCTTTCGGCGGCTCGGTCACGGCTATCGTCGGCGTGAATCGTGATTGCCTGGGTTTTGGATTGGGCGCTAAGCCCATCGCCAACGTGTACGGCTTCTGTGTTGCCGATCCTCACGATGAACGCACATTGTTTCGTGACAAAGAGAAAACGCAAACACTCTTGCCTGCGCGCCGCATTCTTGAGGGAGTGGTGCGCGGAATTAATGCGGGCGGAAATCAAAGCGGAATTCCCACACCTCTTGGATTTGTCGCTACCGATCCATCGTTCCGCGGCAAGCCACTTGTTTTTGGCGGCACAATCGGCCTTTTACCAAGGACAGTTCTTGGTAGGAAAATGTATGAAAAGAGAGCGCGGCCGGGCGATTATATCGTGATGCTCGGCGGCCGTGTTGGCCTAGATGGCATTCACGGCGCCACATTCTCTTCCGAATCGCTTTCTAAAGGATCTCCCGCTACCGCCGTACAAATCGGTGACCCTATTACGCAGAAGAAATTTTCGGATGCCATCGTGCGCGAAGCACGAGATAAAGGGTTATACAACAGCATTACCGACAATGGCGCAGGCGGCCTTTCCGGATCGGTCGGCGAAATGGCACGCGAGGCAGGCGGATGCATGGTTGATTTGGATACAGTGCCACTCAAATATTCTGGATTGGAACCTTGGCAGATATGGATCTCAGAATCGCAGGAGCGCATGACGCTCGCCGTGCCTAAAGGGAAATGGCCGGCATTCAAGAAAATTATGGACCGCCACGATGTGGAGGCGACGCGTATTGGCATGTTTACGAAATCGGGGAAATGCATCGTGCGCTATCGCGGAAAAACCGTCATGGACATGAGCTTGAAATTCCTGCATGACGGGCGACCAATTATACATCAGCGTACCAAACTCACTAATACAGTGAGGTCAGACCTCACTGTATCTCGTGAGGTTGATTTAAAGAAAACGCTGCTCGATATTTTGGCTCGTCCCAACGTCGGCTCGACCGCATTCATCTCCGAACAGTATGACTTTGAAGTGCAGGGGACATCCGTGACGAAGCCCCTGCATGGCAGGGGTCGCGTGAATGCGGATTCGGCGGTGCTCCAGCCGCTACCCGACTCATCGCGCGGCATTATTCTCGCGCACGGATATTGTCCGTGGTATTCGGCTATCGATACATACGCGATGGCGGCAACTGCAATAGACACGGCCGTGCGAAACGCAATTTGTGCGGGTGCGTCGCGAGAACATCTCGCGATTCTGGATAATTTCTGCTGGTCTATCTCAGAGAGCTCGGAGCGATTATACGAACTGAAACGAGCGGCCGAGGCGTGTTATGACATCGCGGTCGCGTATGGAACGCCTTTTATTTCCGGCAAGGATTCAATGCATAATGACTTTCGCGGATTTGGTGAGAATGGCCAATTTGTCCATATATCGGCTCTCCCAACGCTTCTTGTTTCCGCACTTGGAATTATCCCTGATGTCGCGCGTGCGATGACGATAGATTGGAAGTGCACAGGGGATGTGCTCTATCTTGTCGGAGAAACGAACGATGAACTTGGAGCTTCGGAATATGCCGCGATGCTCGGTCTGAGTGGCGGACATGCTCCGAAGGTGAACGTAAAGAGAAACGCGAAAGTGTACGACGCTATAGTGAAGGCGAATGCGCAGGGGCTCGTCGCCTCTATACTGGGTGTGGGGCGCGGGGGTCTCGGCGTCGCGCTCGCGAAACAATCCATCGCAGGGCAGATGGGTGCGCGCGTAGATCTCTCTAGGATCCCCGGCAAGGCGAGACAATCCGATGCCATCCTCTTCTCAGAATCTCAAGGTCGCATCCTTGTTTCCGTCCGCTCGACATGTGAGAAAGCGTTCGAAAAATTGCTAAAGGGCATCCCGCACGCCCGTATCGGTGAGGCAAGCGGCACCGATCTCTCCATCGAGCTTCCCGGTGCGCGTGTCGACGTGCCGTGCCCGTCGCTCACCGACGCCTACCGCTCGTATTTTAAAGAATGGTGATATGTCATTAGATAAACTATTGAGACCGAAAGAAACTGAAATGACTCGCGCAGTCAAAGAGCGGAAGAGCAAAATCATAGCGACTGTGGAGGCGAGGGGTGATGAAGAAGCGATGTTCAAAGTCAACGAAGTGATAGCCGAGTATGCCGGCCGCATGAAAGGAAAATATCCTGAACAATGGCAGAGAGTAGAATCTTTTCACGCGCTTATCGGGAGCGGGTTACCTCACGGTATGAAAACGGAAAGAGACTTTCCCGAGCGTAAAGATTCCGTCGCAGTGTTTCTTGACGACTTGGGAAAGGAGCTATTAGATTAAAAATAATATATGAACCCAGTTAGAAATCAGCAAAAATTGAAAAGGAAACGTAACCCAACTATTTCTAACGGGGTGAAAAGACCGCACGTCATACTATTTTCGGGATACGGTCTTAATACCGAGGATGAAACGAAAGCCGCTTTTGAGTCTGTGGGTGCCACGGCGGATATCGTGCATCTCAACGATGTTATTGCCCGACCGAACTTATTGAAGAAAGCACACATCATTGTTTTTGGAGGTGGGTTTGCGTATGGAGATGACACTGGTGCGGGGAAAGCATACGGCAACAGAGTAAAAGCGCATCTTGGAGGCGCATTGCAAGAATTTCTCACGCGCGATACTCTGATGCTCGGTATTTGCAACGGTTTCCAGATACTCACAAGCGCTGGAATTCTTCCCGGTGCGCTAATTTCCAACGATATGCCGCGTTATATATGCAGATGGGTTGATCTGAAAGTGGAGAATGATAGCCCGTGGCTCCGCGGCATTACATCGCTTTCTCTGCCCATTGCTCACGGCGAAGGGAAGTATTACGCGCCACCAGTTCAACTCGCTTTACTTAGTAAAGCGAGTTCCATAGGGGTGAAATACACAAAAGGCGAGATGTACAGACATTTTGACCTGCCCGCAAACCCGAATGGCTCGCTTGAGGATATCGCAGGTGTTTTGGGGCATGGCGGCCGCGTCTTGGGTCTTATGCCGCATCCCGAGCGGGCGGTACGCTTCACGGCGCTCCCACACTGGACCCTTTTGCGCGAAGAATATGTGCGGAAAGGAAAAGAAATGCCGAAAGAGGGTCCGGGCATTCAATTGTTTAGAAATGCAGTACAATACTTTCTATGACAAATAAACCAATTATAGGAATATTGATGGGTTCGGATTCGGATCTTCCTGTCATGCAGGAAGCCGCGAAAGTTTTGGAGGAATTCGGAATAGGCAGTGAAGTGCACACACTTTCCGCTCATCGGACGCCTGAAGCCGTCGTCGAGTATGTCACGAAAAGCGAAGCGGGCGGATACAAGGTATTCATTTGCGGCGCCGGAGGCGCCGCGCATCTCGCGGGCGTCGTCGCCGCACACACCGCGCTTCCCGTGATTGGTGTGCCGCTCTTGAGCAGAAAAATGGGGGCCGCAGGCATTGACTCGCTTTTCTCTACGGTACAAATGCCGCCGGGCATACCCGTCGCGACCGTCGGCATCGGCGGGGCAAAGAACGCAGGGATATTGGCCGCGCAGATAATCGGCGCCGGAGATGATGCTATTCGCACAAAAGTCGCCGAATACAAAAAGAAAATGGCGGAGGATATAACCTCCAAGGACAAGGAATTGCAGGAAAAAGGATTTACAAAATACCTGGAGGAAAAAGGACTGCTATGACGGCACCTGCTGACCGTATCGCCGCAGTACAAACAGCACGCAAAATAACATCCGAAATTCTTGCTCAAGCGCTCGCATTTCCAGAGACTAAGACAGAGTCCGCTGTTCGTGCCGATATCCTGAAAGGGCTGTCGGCCCGGAGTCAATTATATCCAGCGGGCTGGTATGACCCGCCCACACAGGGAATCAGCGTTCTATGGGGAATGAATCCGTTCGAACGCTTGCAATACAATTCACTGCGAGATAAGCAATTCTGGCCGAATAATTCTTCCAGATTTGAAAAAGAAACCGTCGGGCACGTGTACGCCTCTTCCGTGGATCGTCAGACGAACATGATAGGAGATGTCGCATTGACTATCTACGCTGGCACGCGCAACGATATAAAGAAACACATTCGTGCGTGTCACGATGCGATACTGAATGCCGCTGAGTATCTCGAGGTCGGTAAGAGTTTGTCTGATATATACACACATGCAATTGGTCATTTTCAAAGCAGGTCTTTGAAAATCGGTTGGATGACAACTGTTCAAGATCCGTATCAAACTAATCTCGGGCACACCATTCCTGGTTCGTATGGAGAGGAGCTCGATTTTGGAGGCACCTTTTTTGAAATTCGCGAAGCAATTCGAACAAAGCGCATATTTATAAACGAAGGAACGACGTTCAAAGTTCCAAGCACTTGTGCGGTAACAATCGAAGCGCGTCTAGTAGATACGGACGAGCGTTTGCCGAACATCCTCTTTCATTTCATTGTCACTTTTTCAGAGGGGAAGAAAAAGATTTGTGCGAATTTTGATGATATCTTTAGTGCGATGGATATGAAATACATGTATGACTAAGCAAAGCGCCTACGCAAAA
>DPYD01000019.1 GCA_003545515.1 Candidatus Kaiserbacteria bacterium
GTCGGATGGAACGGTCTTAAGCTTGGAGTCGGGCTTTCAAAAACTCTTCTCACTGAGGAAATACAAAGGCTGTACCAAATCATCGAAACGGAAGACTATAAGGATGGAATGGGCTCTGTCCGTACCGAGGATATTTCGGAACTGTATATGTCCGATCTGCTATCGCGCGTTGTAATAGCGAAAAAGTTCAAGGTGCTTGTGAACACCGGGAACGGGACAGCGGGACTTTATGCTCCTGAGATATTGCGTAAGGCCGGATGTGAGGTCATCGAGCGATATACCAACTTAGACCCGACATATCCAAACTACACTCCGAACCCCGATGGACTCGCAATGATGGATGACACAGGCACGCAGGTCATTGCGAATAAATGCGATATCGGTATGGCCTTTGACGGTGACGGTGATCGTCTCGGCATTACGGATGAAAAAGGCCAGGTCATATGGCCCGACCGCTACATGATTCTTCTCTCACGACATGTACTTGCTAAGAAACCAGGAGCAAAAATAGTATTTGATGTGAAGGTATCAGAGGCGCTACCGGAAGATATCGCCGCGCACGGAGGCGTGCCTATTATGTGCAAGACAGGTCACTCGTACATCAAAGCAAAACTCAACGAAGAGAACGCAGCGCTTGCCGGAGAAATGAGCGGCCATATATTCTTCGCGGAAAACTTCTATGGTTTTGACGACGCGTTCTTTGCCGCTCTCAAGCTGCTCGAGTATATGGGCGAGCAAAAGAAAACGGTGTCTGAAGTCGTCGCTTCAACTCCCTACTACACCTCGACGCCGACCATACAGGTTCAGACGACAGACGAGGATAAGTACCGTATCGTCGAGACCTTGACGAAGGAATTCAAGAATGAAGGGTACCGCGTTATGGATATAAACGGGGCACGTGTTTATATTGATAATGGGTGGGGTTTAGTTCGAGCTTCGTCAAATACTCCCACGCTCGTACTTAGATTCGAGGCTAAAGATGAAAAAACGCTTGAGAAAATACAGGGTGTATTCCGCGCAAAGCTTGCCGCTTTCGATACCGTGAGCGCACAGTGGGATATGTCCGGACATTGAGCGAATATGCTACACTAGCTCTTTCATGCCTCCCGCACTCGAAATAAAAGACCTCAAAAAGACCTACAAATCCGGCGCGGTTGCGTTAAGGGGCGTTTCTTTGAACGTGCCAGTCGGTGATTTTTTTGCGCTCTTGGGGCCGAATGGCGCGGGGAAGACGACCATCATCGGCATTGTCACCTCCCTCGTCAATAAGACGAGCGGCACAGTCAAGATATTCGGGCACGACACCGATAAAGAATTCGAGAAGGCGAAAACGTATATCGGGCTCGTCGGGCAGGAAGTGAATTTCAACCCCTTCGAAAAGCCGCTTGATATTGTGGTGAATCAGGGCGGCTACTACGGCATTCCGCGCTCGGAGGCCATTCCGCGCGCGAAGAAACTCCTCACTGACTTGGGGCTTGGCGATAAGATGCTCGGCCAATCAATGCAGCTCTCCGGCGGCATGAAGCGGCGCCTTATGATCGCTCGCGCCCTTATCCACGAGCCGCGCTTTCTCATCCTCGACGAGCCGACGGCCGGGGTTGACGTGGAACTCCGGCGCGGCATGTGGGAGTATTTGCGGAAGCTCACGGGTCAAGGTGTCACCATTCTTCTCACAACCCACTATCTCGAAGAAGCCGAGCAGCTGGCAAAACACGTGGCTATCATCAATAAAGGCGAGATAGTTGCAAGCGGCACGATGGAAAAGGTACTCGCGATGCACGGTGCCGAAGAAAAGGCGGAGAAAGGAGGATATCGCGGAGGCCGGCTTGAGGAAGTGTTCCTGAAACTCACCAGCGAAGCAGAAAAATCAAAGTTATGACGCATAGCGACCTTTATAAATCACAGCGAGAGAGGACGCACCTCTTTTGGGGTCTCTCGCAGGCCGACGGGCCGAGAGTGAGCGCTACGCCAGCAGGCGCAGATAGCGACCCCAAAAGAGGTGCGTCCTTCGAGCGAACCCTATGACGCCTAATCAAATGTGGGTCTCGTTCTATACGATGCTACGGAAGGATATCGTGCGTATGTTCCGTATATGGGTGCAGACGTTCTTGCCGAGCGTCATTACTGCGGTTCTCTATTTCAGTGTGTTCGGCGCCATTCTCGGCTCGCGCATAGGCGAGATGCAGGGGGTGGATTACATGTCATTCGTCGTTCCCGGTCTCGTTATGCTCGCCATCGTCACGACCTCCTACGCGAATACGTCATTCATGTTCTTCACGTCGAAATTCTTCGCGCGTTCGATAGATGAAATACTTGTCTCGCCCACTCCTGCGTGGTTGCTTATCGGAGGATTTGTTGCGGGCGGTGTTGTGCGCGGCGTTCTCGTCGGACTTCTGGTTCTTCTTGTCTCTCTTTTCTTCACCGGTCTTTCGCTCACCATTCACAGCGCCCTCATCATTTTCGGATTTGCGGTATTAACGGCCATTGTGTTCGCGCTCGCTGGCCTCGTGAACGGTATCTATGCGAAAACGATAGATGGTATCAACATCGTCCCAACGTTCGTCCTGACTCCCTTGGTCTACCTTGGCGGCATTTTTTACTCGGTGCATGTTCTTCCGGAGTGGTGGCAAACGATAACCTACTCAAACCCGCTCTTCTATCTGGTAAATGGCTTTCGCTATGGCTTTCTCGGCATTACCGACGTCGCGCTTTCGATCTCTCTTCTCGTTCTCGTCGCTATGACAGTAGTGCTCATCGCAATAAACTGGTACTTCATTAAAACAGGGCTTGGATTGAGGCAGTGAGCGTATACTGTCCGTATGAGTATCGAAGGCCAACCTGATTTCCCGGCACAGGAATCGATAAATTTCGAAGGAATGAACGAGCGTCTCGATACGGCACGCGAGCGCGCCCACAACATCCTCATGGCGACCGCGCACAGTGACGAAGAAAAAGTCGCGCGCATACGCGATGAATATCTCAATACCGACACTCAATTGGCGGATCTCGCGAATATGCTTATTGGCGCCACGAACCAGGACACTAGGGCCGACCCGGCCCGATACCGCGGCATTGCCCTCGCCTTTCTCGACATCCAGAGCGATTCAGGCGCCAGAGACTTACTCGATGAACGGGCGTAGTTATCTTTCAGTAGTACAATGCGTACATGATAGAGAAAAAAGGTTCTCCTAACATCATCCCATTTCGACAGACGCCGGAGATGACCAAGCGGATCGCTCTGCGGCACGAAAAATTGCGAAGAGAGAGAGCTGAGTACGCGCGGAGAATCATCAAACAGAATGAGTGCGATCAGGCGGAGCCCAATATATACAAAGATCGTCTCTCAGGAATAGATCTCGAGGTTATCCTCGACAACCATAAGATCGCGCCGCAGCGTTACAAAGCGCAATATATATTCGCGGTCGCTACAGAGTACTTGAAGCGCCTCGAGCAGTCGCCCGATCGCGGTGCGATCGATGTACTGCGCACTGGGCCCAGCGAATCCTACAAGAATCTTCTCTCGCTTGATAAAGAGAGGAGGGATTCCGA
This sequence comes from Candidatus Kaiserbacteria bacterium, assembly GCA_003545515.1. Lineage (GTDB taxonomy): Bacteria > Patescibacteriota > Minisyncoccia > Phycocordibacterales > UBA2100 > UBA10103. Next base: position 3,550 of record DPYD01000019.1, read on the forward strand.
TATTTTGCAAAAGGTAAGTGATGCCTTTGATGAACTTCAGGAACATGTGATGGAACATCCAGAACTTGGCATACGACCAGCTGAGGTTATGGGGCACGCGAACGCATATTGGAAACTTTCTGAAGAAAAGCGCCAGGACGAAATCAAGAATATGCTCAAACCCGGCCTCCGCGGTATAGAAGAAAATCGAGACTCTATTGAGAAATCTCTTGGCTTTTATATCGCGCACCTTGACCTGCTGTCAGGCGACGACTGATGAACCAATCATGGTGAGTGACGCGCAATGCGTTCTGCAAGCCCGATGTACGCCTCCGGCCGAAGCGACTTAAGGTGAGTCTTTACTTCATCGTTCACAGATAAGCCGTCGATGAATTCTGCGAAATCATCGAGAGATACTTTTTTACCGCGTGTTAATTCTTTCAGTTTCTCATACGGTACTTCCACCCCCTCTCGACGAAGGACCGTCTGTATTGCTTCTGAAATGACTTCCGGGTGCGCCCGAAGATCTTCAAGCATCGCCTCTTTATTCACGCTGATTTTCTCCAAACCGCGCGAAAGCGCCGTGTAGCCGACAAGCGCATGCGCGAATGCGGTTCCGAACACCCTGAGGACGGTCGAATCCGAAAGGTCCCGCTGAAGGCGCGAAATGGGGAGTTTTCGTGAGAAGTGCTCGAAGAGCGCGTTGGCGACTCCCAGATTCCCTTCCGCATTCTCGAAATCTATCGGATTCACCTTGTGCGGCATCGCCGACGAGCCGATTTCGCCTTCCTTCACTTTCTGCCCGAGCCATCCATCACTTATATAACGCCAGATGTCCTGAGAAAAATCTACCAGAATAGTGTTAATGCGCCTCATGGTATCGAAGAGCTCCGCGTAAGTGTCGTGCGGCTCTATCTGGGTCGTTATCTCGTTTAGTTCAAGCGAGATCTTGTATCCCACATTCAGTCGTACGATAAGATCTTTTGCGAAAGACCGCCAATCAACATCTGGGAGGGCGGCGACGTGCGCATTATAAGAACCTGTCGCCCCGCTAAATTTGACGAATATGGCCTGTTTTGAGAGCTGTCCTAGTTGTCGGGCGAGCCGCGACTCAAATACGCGCATCTCCTTACCGAAGGTGGTCGGGGTCGCCGGTTGGCCATGGGTACGNNGCAAGCATCGCCGTAGAAGCGTATTTTTCAGTAAGAGTCATCAATGATGCTCGAATCCCCTCTATTGAGGGGATAATTTCTGATTGAAGAGCTCCTCTTAGCGCCATACCGTAAGCGGCACTGTTTATATCTTCTGACGTCAGAGCGAAATGCGTCCACTCTGC
>DPYD01000003.1 GCA_003545515.1 Candidatus Kaiserbacteria bacterium
TCGGTGACATAGAGAACGTCCACCGTTTCGCTTTTCGGGTTACGCTTGCGCACGTGGGCGAGCGCTTCTGTCGCAGTCCATGTGGGTCTTATCGCGACGTAGCCCGGTGTCATCAATCGTCCGGTAGATTCCTCCGGATACCCGAGAAGAGCCTGCGTTTTTGCGAGTTCACCGGGATCCAAAAGATTGAGAAGTTTCTGAACGACGACACCTGGCAATTCCTCAAGCAATTCCGCTCGGTCATCCGGCTCTAGTTCCGCCAAGAGGGCGCGTGTTTCTTCGTCTGAGAGATCGTGCAGAAAGTGTTGTGCGTCAATATGAGAGAGTTCAGAGAACGCATTTGCAGAAAGCTCTCGTGGGATGGCGCGGAAAAGAAGTACGCGGTCGCGCTTCTCGAGCCGCATGAGAAGATCTGCGATGTCGGCCGGCTGGATGTCGTCGACCTTCGTACGCAGTTCATTCCACTTATGTTTCGCTATCAGATCTGCGATAGCGTTTTTCTGCCGTTCAAGCCGATCCATATTCAAAAATTTACTGTCGGATAAGGAAAATTGCGCCTATACGCGGTGCTTTAGTACCTCCGAAAGGCGCAGAGCCACTATACTGCTTCATGGTGTTATACGGAAGGTAGAGAGTGTGCAAACCTGGTGATCTTTGAATGGAGGCGAAGGGCGGAATGTGAGATAGATTCCAGTATAATGAAGTGGCACGCGGAGTATGAAAGCAAAAATACGAACAACGGATCTCTCATGGAAGCAACTCGAGCGCCTTGTCAGGAAGTTAGCAAGCAAGATACGCGAAAGCGGCTGGAAGCCGCAGTGCCTGATAGGCATTACGGTCGGCGGCATCATTCCGCTGGCGCTTCTTGCAGACGAATTTGGCACGAAAAATATCGCCACGGTTTCGGCGCGTTCGTACAGCAAAAAGAGGCAGGGAAAATTGCGAATCACGTCTTTGCCGGAAATTGATTTGCGCGGCAAACGGGTTCTCTTGGTAGATGAAATAGCCGACAGGGGAACGACCTTGAAGCGCATTTCGGGAATTTTCATGCGGCGATATAAAGTCCGCGAACTGCGAACGGCGGCGCTCGTCGTCAACAAAAAGAAATGCAAACATTGGCCGGATTATCACGTGCTTGAAACTGACAAATGGATAGTATTTCCGTGGGATAATGAACACTCGTAAGCATCATGCCGCTCGGGTCGCACATTCGCGCTACCGCGCGCAGTACTTCCTCGCTTGGAGTTGGTTAAATCTGTAACGCCCCGGCTGTTTGTTTTTCCGCCAATAGCGGATAGACTGTTCGTTCTGCTCTTTGACTCATTCGACAAGTTCAGAGTAAACAAATGTTGGGAACATATAGCTGGCAGGGGAATGGTTCCTCGCTAGCCAGTGTTCCGAACTGGAGGAAAACAATTGGTTCATACGTGCGATAACTGCAGAATGACTGCGGGAATAAAGCGGCTAACCCGCAACAAGGTGACCGGCAAGGAAGAGGAGCATTATTTCTGTGATGATCCTTGTGTCGTGTTATATCTGGCAGGACATGAGGATCTCAAAGTGGTCGAACTGGAACTCGCAGAACTCAAGTGAAGCACCAATTCAGGTCGGCGGAGAATCCAACACAGCGTTGGATCCCGCCGGCTTTCCTATTCATCCTCTAATTATGGTAGGATTGAGTCCAATGAATGGGCGCAATTTCTGGAANNGCACAGTATATTATCGAACAAGCGCCGGAAGTTCCAATCATTCTTGATGCCAAACGCGCGGATATCGATAGCACAAACAAAGGGTACGTAGACGCTATTTTCCAGCATCTGCAGATGGACGGTGTAACGGTGCATCCGTATCTTGGAAGCGATGCACTGAAACCGTTTCTCGACCATAAGGACAAGGGTGTGTTTGTGCTTTGCCGAACGTCGAACAAGGGTGCTGGTGAATTACAGGATCTCATAACTGATGGAGAAGAGCTTTATAAAAAGGTGGCGCATCTTGTCGTGGAGAAATGGAATGTGAACGGTAATTGCGGTGTCGTCGTCGGAGCCACGTATCCGGAAGAACTTAAAGAAGTTCGTTCCATAGTCGGCGACATGCCCATACTTATTCCCGGCATCGGAGCTCAAGGGGGCGATTTAGAGAGGGCCGTCGTGGCAGGCAGGGACAGCCGAGGGAAAGGTATTCTTGTCTGCGTATCGCGTTCTATCATCTTCGCGTCGCACGGCGCAGACTTTGCGGAAGCTGCACGAAAGGAGGCCGAAGCGCTTAATGACAAAATTAACAAAGCAATGATAGGATAGGTTCGTATGATTATGGACGAACAAGAAGTCTTGGAGATTTTACAAAAAGTAGGCGCCTTCAGAGGCGGGCATTTTGTCTTTACATCCGGGCGTCATGGAGATTCGTACATCAACAAGGATGCACTGTACACGCATACACACGATCTCTCACGTTTGTGTCGCTCGGTTGCGGAGCGGTTTGCCGATAAAGGGATAGAGGTTGTCATCGGTCCTGCGGTCGGCGGCGCCATACTTTCACAATGGGTCGCCTTTCATCTTACCGATATAGTCGGCCACGAAGTATTTGCCGCATTTGCCGATAAAGACGGTGAAGGCGGCTTTGTTATCAAACGAGGTTACGAAAAAATAATCGTTGGGAAGAAAGCGCTCGTTATGGAAGATCTCACAACGACCGGCGGATCTCTTAGGAAAGTGGTTGAACTGGCATACTCCCATGATGCAGATGTAATTGCGGCGGTCGTCATATGCAATCGCGGAGATGTCCAGAAAAAAGACGTGGGCAACCCGAAGGATTTCGTATCTCTTGTCAAGTTGGAGCTGGATTCCTGGAACGAGGGCGAGTGCGATTTATGTGCTTCTGGGATTCCGGTGAATACTGATATAGGGCATGGACACGCGTTTCTCGCCCAAAAAAAGAAGGCATGATTCGTTGTGGTAGGATGTAGGATAATTAATCATTGATCTCGTATATATAAATCACCATGAAAAATTTATTTTCAGCTCTTATCATTGTGGCGTTGCTTGGCGCAGGGTACTTACTTTGGCAAGG
>DPYD01000002.1 GCA_003545515.1 Candidatus Kaiserbacteria bacterium
TTGCCGAGATCGCGAACGAATATGCTGACAGTATTTCCGGCATCAATACTCTGCAGGGAGAAATTCGCAATGCCACGGGCGACCAAGCGCTACCGGGTTCCCCTGCACGCCTTCGCTCTGGCGTGTGCGGTGCTGGAATCAGATGGGCGGGATTGGACTTTGTGAAAAAACTCGCGGCAATCAGGGCCAAAAGAAACTTCAAATTTTCCATTGAAGGAGTAGGCGGAGTGTTAACTCCGGAGAATTATAAGAAATATCGTGATGCCGGCGCCGATTCAGTTATGTCCGCAACCGGCGCCATGTGGAATCCATATCTTGCGCAGGAGATAAAAGAATTGCATCCGAATGCGTAAGGAGATTGAAGAACGGGTTGCGAAGGCGATACAAGAGAACGTATTTCCGGGTTGTGTCATAGGCATCGTACGAGCAAATGGAGAAAGCGAAATTGCCCCATTCGGCAGTTCCATATATGGAACTGGCGGCGAGAGGGTAAAGGCGGACACCGTGTATGACCTTGCCTCTATAACAAAATCCATTCCCACGTCTTCGCTCGCGCTCTTGCTCATCGCGGAGGGGAAACTTACTTTGTCCGATACAGTGAAAAAGTATCTGCCGGAACTTGAGAATGATTATGACGCAACGATAGAGGATTTGCTCACGTATCGTGTCCATGGAACACAACTCTCTCTTTTAAAAGACAAAACACCCGATGAATTTATTGCGCACGTCTTTTCGCACGGATTCGACTGCTCACGGGGAGAGCAAAACTATACGAATTTGCCGGCATTTTTACTAGGTCTGATACTTGAACGTGTAACCGATGAATCTCTTGATGCTCTCGCACGGCGACATTTTTTTGAACCACTCGGTATGAAAAATACAACATTCTTCCCCAAAAAGATTCCATATATGGAACAAAAGCCGATTCCATATATGGAATCGGTGCCGACGGAGATTGATGAACAGGGGAATGTAGTATGTGGAATGCCACACGACGAAAGCGCGCGTATTTTTGCAAAGGTTGAGAAGGCGGTCGGTCACGCAGGGCTTTTCTCTACTGTGCCCGATTTACTGAATTTTCTTGAGGCGCTTTTGCAGGGGAAATATTTACATATCGTGGAAGGAGCCGAAAAAGGACTCGGCTGGCAGCTCAATGACGCGAATTTGATGGGGCAACATACTGGCCCAAGATTATTTGGGAAAACCGGCTTTACAGGTTGTTCGGTAATATGCGACATAAACAGAGGTGTCGCGTTCGCCATTCTCTCCAATCGCGCCTACCCGAAGCGCCCGCCTGATCAAAAAGCAATCAACGCCTTCCGCCGCGATATCGTTGGTATTATCTTTTCGTAATATGAAATGGCGCTCTCAGATGTAGTTCCTGGGAGCGCCGTTCGTGCGACCCGCTAAAGGTCATGAGGTTGTCTCCTCGTTGTAACCGCCTGCAGACGCAGAGCGGGGTCCCACTGCCGATCGTCGCGGAAGTAGCTGATTCCGCCGTACCAACCCTGCATGTATTTGGGGTTGGCAGGCTCTCTCTGCTCATTACCGACGCGACCGTCGGCAAACCCGCGCTCGTAGGCCGATTGCCCGACCTCCGGTTTGACCTTGGTCATGCACTCCTCCTTTTCCGCAGCGCCAATGCTACTAGTACCACTCTACCCCTGTTTACGAGGCAGTGGCAAGGCATGTAGTAAACGTGCTACATTGACCGTCTTATCCTTGTATGGGTAATTTCTTGTATTTCCTAGAAGCTAACAGTTAACAGCTACAAGCTGTCCGATATGTGTGGGATTTTTGCTTATACAGGTCAAAACGGGAAAGATGCGGCGAAAGTCCTTTTGGACGGTCTCGTTTCGCTTGAATATCGCGGCTATGATTCTGCTGGGATTTTTACGCCGGAAAGCGGTGTCATAAAAACACCTGGCGCAGTCGCGGAACTTCGCAAGAGAGTGCCGAAGAAATACAGCGGCAAAAGCGGCATCGCACACCTTCGCTGGGCGACGCACGGCGAGCCTACAAAAGTGAACGCGCATCCGCATGGCAGCGGCGCGATATGGCTCGTCCACAACGGCATTATCGAAAATTTTAAGGAACTGAAGAAAAAACTCGTCACAAAGGGACATGCGTTCGTTTCGGATTCTGACACGGAGATACTCGCACATCTCATCGAAGAGCATCTCAAGCGTGAAAGAAGTTTTGAAAAGGCGACACTGAAAGCGCTCAAAGAAGTTCGAGGCACCTACGGCGTCGCCATTCAATACAAAGGCGAGCCGGAGAAACTAATCGCCGCGCGCATGGGGAGCCCCATCGTGCTTGGCATCGGGAAAGGCGAACATTTCATTGCGTCCGATCCCTCACCTATTTTGAAACATACAAAAAAGGTGCTCTTTTTGAACGATGGTGAAGTTGCAGTATTAACTCCGAAATCGCACACAGTCTACAAGCTCTCGAAAGAAATCGTGCATCGTATGCCCGAAGAGCTGGATTGGAGCGCAGAAGAAGCACAGAAAGGCGGCTATGAGCATTTCATGCTGAAGGAAATTATGGAAGCGCCCGAGGTTGTGGTGAACACTTTACGCGGACGACTTATTCCGGAGAAAGGCATGGCGAAACTTGGCGGACTTGAAGCGGTGGCGAAAGAGCTCGCAAATATAGAGCGTATTATCATTGTCGCCTGTGGCACGGCCTATTACGCGGGGCTCATTGGCGAATACATGCTCGAGGAATTCGCAGGGATTCCCGTCGAGGTGGAGCTTGGAAGCGAGTTTCGCTATCGTTCGCCCGTCTTGAACCAACGAACGGCGGTCATCGCCATCTCGCAGTCTGGAGAGACGTTAGATACATTGGAGGCGGTGCGAGAAGGTAAACGCAAAGGCGCCTTAACACTCGGCATTGTGAACGCAGTTGGCTCGACTATCGCACGCGAAACGGATGCCGGAGTTTATAATCACGCCGGTCCGGAGATAGGAGTGGCTTCGACCAAAGCGTTTGTCTCACAACTGATAGCACTTGCGCTTTTTACCATTTTTCTCGGTCGCCAAAGAGAGATGTCGGTGAAGACGGGCAGGGAAATTGCGAAAGAGCTCAAAGCACTCCCCAAAAAGCTGGAGAAAGTCCTTGCTGGCCGCAAAGAATTTGAAAAGTTTGCCAAGAAATACAAGAATGCACGCGACTTTCTTTTTATCGGAAGGAAATATAATAACCCCGTCGCATTCGAAGGCGCATTAAAGCTTAAAGAGATTTCTTATATTCACGCCGAAGGGTACGGCGCAGGCGAGATGAAGCATGGCCCCATCGCGATGATTGATAAAGACTTTCCGACGTTCGCCATCGCAACGAAGGACAGCGTGTACGAAAAGAATGTTTCCAACATACACGAACTGAAAGCCCGCAAAGGTCCTGTTATCGTACTCGCGACGGAGGGGGATAAAGAGATAGCAAAACTTGCCGATGATGTTGTCTACGTGCCGAAAACCCTCGAAATGCTCTCGCCGATATTGAATGTCGTTCCGCTCCAGCTCTTCGCCTACTACTTTGCGAAAGGAAAAGGCCTTAATCCGGATCGTCCGAGGAACCTCGCGAAGTCAGTCACGGTTGAATAAAGAAGTTGCGCCTGCCCAGTTGCCCGGGCAAGCGCGGCGCGTGTTACCACATGTGCTGTTCCAGCATCTTGATGAATGTTTCGAGTTCAGCTGTCGCCTTGAGGCGCTCCCTGCGTTCCTCAAGGGTGTCCGTGACCATCCATCCGAGAGCGACGACTATCACACGAGCCGTCTGTGCGTTCGAAAGGTAGGTCGCGAGTGCTCTTCTACCCTCCAGAATGCGGAATTTGCTCCGGATGGACATGCGTCGTTTCTTGCCCTTACGAAAACGATGGGTGGTGAGGTCCCAAACGAGAACTTCTCCCCCTTGCGTGATGAGTAGCGTCTTCGTGTACATCCACCGCTTCTCGACGATGCGTCGCGCATTCTGGGAGCGCTTCACACCTTCCCTTTGGTTGATGAGAATCTCAAGGCGACGCACCCGTGTTCTTCCGGAGACCCCAACGGGGAACTTATAGATCCATACATCCACGGGCCATTGGGACTTGTCATAGGCCGTAATCCCACTGGTGCCGGACATGTATTCATCGAGCGGCGTAAAACCGGACAGGTATGTCATGTACGGTTTCGTAGCCCGCAGCACCTCTTGCGCGACGAACGCGGTGCGTGCGACTTGTTCGCATATGGTGCCGAGCTTCTCGCGTGCCATTTCCAGTCTGATGGACGTATCCATTGCCAGACTCCACTTCTCAAGGGACAAGGAACGATTTCCAGTCCGAAGAGACTATGACCTTCTTTTAATCTTTAGTCAAATTTTCTCAACTTTCTCCCACGGTTGGTCAATCACGCGTAGTGATTGTTCACATCGACGATTTCTATCGTATCTCTCGCGGTAAATATGAAAATGGCGCGATATTTTCTGTCAACGCGGAAACTGAAAATGCGCAAATGTCGCGGTTCCAGTAGTTCAACATTGAGGCCTGGATGGTAGATATTCTCCTCAAGCAGTTTCTTTTGCTTTTGGAATTTCTTTGCAAGGTTGCGCTTCTTCAAATACTCCTCTATCTCCGAATGGAGCGGAAGAACGCGCATGGTTCATCGCGTGAAATGACGGGAGCGGGAAAGTCCTACTTCCAAGCTCTTGAGGAACGCGGGAGAGTAGTGCTTGGTCTTACGCATGGCGGAAATGACCGCTTTCGTACTGCGCACAGGAGGGGAGGTGAAAAATTCCGCACCTGCGGCGGAAACAATGCGCTCATACGCCTTCGCGCGGCGCTTTAGCGCCTCGTACTGCGTCTTTGTTATCGTCACTGTCGCACTCATGAAGCGAGTATAGCAAAATCAGCCTTACGCGCAATCTCAATCAAATTTTCTCAATCTTCTCCCACGGGCGGCCTTTGACTCCGAAGTGGCCGTAGGCGGCTGTTTCTTTGTAGATAGGGCGGCGAAGGTCTAGACGCTCGATGATGGCGCGCGGACGGAAGTCGTAATACCTCGTCACAATATCTGTCAGATTCTTGCCCGTTTCGCTGAATGCCTCCACCATAACGGGTTCTGCGCGGCCTATCGCGTAGGCGACCGATACGAGCACCTTCTTCCCGTAACCATTGGCGACTAGGTTTTTCGCGACGTAGCGGCACATGTAGGCCGCCGAGCGATCCACCTTGCTAGGATCTTTCCCGGAGAAACATCCGCCGCCGTGAGGAATAAGGCCGCCGTATGTGTCCACCATTATCTTCCGACCCGTAAGCCCCGCGTCGGCGGCGAAGCCGCCTATCTCAAACTTCCCAGTTGGATTGACGAGTATCTCGATAGATTTCACCGAACCGAGAACAGGGGTAAAAAGGTGTTTTATAAGACCTTCGCGGATTTCCTCCTGCGAGACACTCTTTGCGTGCTGGGTTGATGTGAGTCCGGTAATTACTTTTCCTTTACTTATCGTCACCTGCGTTTTTCCATCGGGTTTAAGCCATTTCAGTTTCTTTTCTTTACGAAGCTTTTCGAGTCGTCGCGCGAGTGCGTGCGAAAGAACCACTCCAAGCGGTAGCATTTCTTTTGTTTCATTTGTCGCGTAGCCGTACATAATGCCTTGGTCGCCGGCGCCTTCCTTATCGACGCCCATCGCGATGTCAGGAGATTGCTGGGCCACCTTTACGAGAACGTTGAGTTTCTCGCGATATCCGATGGAGCTATACACTTGCTCCGCAATTTTTTTGTAGTTTATGCGGGCTCTTGTTGTTACCTCTCCTCCTATCATGAGCGTTCCATGACTTCCAAATGTCTCTACCGCAACGCGGCTACCGGGATCTTGTTCCAAACAAGCATCAAGGATCGCGTCCGATATCTGGTCGCACACTTTGTCGGGGTGTCCAGAGGTTACGCTTTCTGTCGTGTACCTGTTAAGTAAGTGAAGCATGGTGGGTGTGCAGGAATTTTCTCGACGCGCACGTTTTTCGGTCGCTATCTCCGCCTGCTGGCGGAGCGCTGCCTCTCGCGCCGACGCGCTGCGAGACACCGAAAAACGCACATTTCTCAAAAATTCCTTTGTTATTAAGAGTTGTTAATACAAATGAATATCTCCCCTATACGGGGAGATATTCTAATTCAGGTATCTTCCCGTTTGGGCTGGATGTGGCACCGTGTCTTGTTGGACTGGTTGCCGGCGGGTCCTCGAGCCAGAACTCTCTCCGCACTCTTGATACGATATTCAGTTGTGATTTGATAGTATCAAGTTCTTATTTAGCATGCAAGTCGCTTGATCTCTCCCAGTAGTGTCCTAATCGTTTCCGAAAAGGTCAATTAGTGAACATATGTTCACTAATTGACCTTTATAGTGGATGCCAGATGCCGTGATATAGTCTTCCCGATGAGAAAAATAATCTTGGCATCGGCTTCTCCTTGGCGGAAGGAGCTTTTGAAAAGGGCCGGCATTTCGTTTCTCGTTGAGGTTAGCGGGTACGATGAAGACATGAGGAAAAGGATTTCGCCAAAGACGCTCGCCAGAAATCTCGCACTTGAAAAGGCACGCGCCGTCGCTGTGCGACATTCTAATGCACTAATCGTTGCCGCCGACACGCTTGCCATATTTCGCGGGCGAGTGATAGGAAAACCGACAAATCTCTCGGAAGCGAAGAAAATTTTGGGGCAATTAAGCGGGAATTGTCATAGTCTTATTACCGGATTTGCTATTGTAGATACGGGCACAGGGAAGATTGTTACGCGGGCGATGGAGACAAAGGTGTGGTTTCGAAAACTCTCGAGGCGGGAAATAGATCGATATGTTAAGACGCGCGAACCGCTTACGGTCGCCGGAGGTTACGCAATACAAGGCGGCGGTTCCAGTTTTGCCAATCGCATTGATGGAGATTTTTATAACATTGTCGGTCTTCCGCTCGCTGTGGTTGTCGAGGAGCTTCGTAAGTTCGGCGTCGGCATTTAATCCATTGCCGTTACATCAGAGAGGATATACAGTGGTTACAATGAAAAAAGTCGTAACAATCGGCGGAGGTACTGGAAGTTATACTGTTTTGCGCGGTCTCAAAGACTTTCCGCTCGACATTACAGCGGTCGTTTCCATGTTCGATTCCGGTGGTTCCACGGGTCGTCTTCGCGATGAGTTCGGGGTTTTGCCGCCCGGTGACATACGGCGCTGTCTCATTGCGCTTTCCGACGGCGCGCGCGCGGAGATTTTACGCGACCTTTTTAATTTTCGTTTTGAGAATGGCAATTCGCTGAAAGGGCACAGTTTCGGCAATTTACTCCTCGTCGCACTTTCTTCCATTTACGGAAGCGACATTGAAGGCATCAGGAAAGCGTCCGAGCTTCTGCATCTAAAAGGAAAGGTGTTGCCAGTGTCTCTCGACCAATCCACACTGCACGCCATTCTTGAAAATGGTGAGGAGATAATTGGTGAGACGAATATTGATATTCCGAAGCATGATGGAACGGTGCGCATCGAAAAAGTATTTTTAGAGCCATCTGCCAAAATCTTCGAGGAAACTGCTCAGGCCATAAAGGATGCAGATCTGATCATTATTGGCCCGGGCGATCCATACACCTCAATAATCCCCAATCTTCTTGTAAAGGGCATGGCAGAAGCGCTTCGCGCGAGCAAAGCGAAGAAGATTGCGGTCATGAATCTAATGAGCAAGTGGGGAGAAACACACGAATTCGCCGCCTCGGACATGGTACGAGAGATCTTGAAGTATAGTGGTTTCGAGAAGTTTGACTGCGTTATATGTAATACGGCAAAAATGGATTCGGAGCTCGTCTCAGCATATGAGAAAGAAAAAAAGTTTCCGATTCATTGTGATGATAAACTCTCAGACTATGCAAGGGAGGTTAAAACCGGAGACTATTTTTCCGAAGCAGACATCGCACGCCACGACTCAGCAAAAATAGCCAGAGTTATAGCCATATTATAGCTCGTGATAGAATTGTGATATGGATAAAAAACTCGTCGTTGCGCTTGTTATTCTCTTTTTCGTCATACTAGCTGGTGCAGTTTTGCTCGCATGGCCGACACCGATTAAGAACGGGAATGATTTTGTTGAACCACCCTTTATATCTGCAAACGTCACCGTTTCTTCCCCCGCTCCGGACTCTACGGTTCCATCTTCTTTTACGCTTATTGGCAGAGCGCGCGGTAATTGGTATTTTGAGGCGTCATTTCCAGTGGAAGTACAAGACGCGAATGGAAATGTCGTTGGTCAGGGTCTCGCGACGGCGGAGGGCGAGTGGATGACGACTGAATTCGTACCATTCTCTGCGCCGGTCACTATAGAAAATTACTCCGGCCCAGCGACGCTGGTTCTCATAAAAGACAATCCGTCTGGTTTACCGGAACACGATGATTCTGTCTCATTTCCGATAACGGTTCAGTAGCAGGTCGCTTAATTAAAAAGATGTTTCGGTCGCGGAGATAAGAAGTCGAGAGACAATATCCCATTTACTCTTACGAGCGACGTAGAGCGAGAGTCCCGAAAGCTCGCTTTCGTATTTGGAGCGAGGTGCTCGAAACCAATAACGCCCTGCGCTTGCCTGCGTTCCGCGCGCAAGCAGGCGGCCACGCACAGGCAGACGCTCTGTAGAGTCGGAATGCATTGGTTTACTGGCGACGTAGGGCGAGCGAAATGCAAAAGTACTCTTTTGCATTTCCGAGCCGAGGAGTCAGAAATTGGCGGAAA
>DPYD01000016.1 GCA_003545515.1 Candidatus Kaiserbacteria bacterium
CCGTATACTTTATAAAACTCTTCCGAACTTGTGAGTGCGGTCCCTGTCATGCCGGATAATTTCTCGTAGAGACGGAAATAATTTTGGAACGTGATGGAGGCAAACGTGCGAGATTCCTGCTGAATACGCACTCCCTCTTTCGCTTCTATGGCTTGGTGAAGACCGTCGCTCCAGCGCCGCCCGGGCTGAAGACGCCCAGTAAACTCGTCAACAATGATGACTTCATCATTCTTTACTACGTACTCTTTGTCACGCTGAAAGAGCGCTTTGGCGCGCACCGCAGTTTCCAGATGATGAACGTACTTGATACCGGCATCAGTGTAAATATTCTCGATACCGAGCGCGGCTTGGGCTTTTTCAATACCTGCATCTGTAAGCGAGATGGCTTTCCGTTTCTCGTCAACTTCATAATCAGTATCACGTTCAAGGGTACGCGCTATGGCGACAAAACGCTCATAGAGATTCTCCGCATCAGAGACAGGCGCGGAGATAATAAGAGGTGTGCGCGCCTCGTCTATCAAGATGGAGTCTATTTCGTCCACAATGGCGTAGTGATAACCGCGCTGACGGAGCTTTTCAGGTTCGTATTCCAAGTTGTCGCGTAGATAGTCGAAACCAAACTCGTTATTCGTGCCGTACGTGATATCAGCCGCATAACTTTCTGCGCGCGTGCACGGCCGGAGAAAATCATGCAACACGCGAAATCCTCCCGTCTTATCACGCTCCGTATCCTCTTCTACCAGAACTTCGGGAGACACGTGCGCAGGGTCGTATAGATATGAAGATTCGTGATTCAATACTCCGACAGAGAGTCCGAGCGCGTGATGGATCTGCCCCATCCAAACGGCATCACGCCGCGAGAGATAATCATTGACCGTTACGACATGGACACCTTTCCCTGTGAGCGCGTTCAAATATGCCGGAAGAGTCGCGACAAGCGTCTTCCCTTCACCTGTCCGCATCTCGGCTATATCGCCATTGTGAAGNNACTCGGCACGTTTAAGCGCCGCAGTATTCTCATCTCCCAAAATCCTCTTCCAGAAAGACATAGTATGGAGGGCATCCTATCACCAATTGTTATCCGCTTCCACGAAAGCAAAACACCCCGAGGTGTGCCTTGGGGTGTTTTGATTTTCGCCTCTCGAGAAGCGAGAGAAGAAACACTAGCGGCGCTTCTTCTTCGTCGCCTTCCTCTTCTTAGCTGACTTCTTTGCGACCTTTCGTTTCTTTGCCATAGATATAAATAGAAATATTTTTGTACTAACTCGACCCGCATTTGCGCACGAACATGCGAAGATGCGTTTTACTTTTTCATTATTGCATTCATATGTAAGCACAAATGTTTTTATGCGCGCATGTGTGGATAACTAAAAGACAAAATTGCATGCAAAAAAATAAAGGTAAAAAAACGAGATGCAGGATATCAAGAAATAAACTAACAGCCAAGCTGTCGGTGAATTCTGCGCTTTGAATAAAACAGGCCGCTTCAAATTCTACGCGCCATTATTCATCCCCATTACCTCGCTTCGGAAAAATCTCCCGCTCTACAATAAACGATTCCCAAAGTCTAGCCGACCGTCATGATATTGGGATGCCGAAATGTTCCTTCAAATGCCGGTCATGTTCTATCTCTTCTGCAATGATATAGAGCATGCCCGGACCAAGCCGTAGGTCAGCGCGTATAAATGCCACAAATTCCTCGCATGGATACGGATACACCCATACGCTGTCTTGCAGACGCACAAACCCTGCCTTCTCAAGAAGCGCCCGCAGTCGCTGACGTATCCCGCGCCTGCGCTCCCACACGTCAAAAATAACAATACGCCACTTCTCGTCCCAATGGCGAGGTTTCATCATGTGCATGTTCTGCATGCTCTCTAAAAAGACAGATCGCTGTTCTCCTTTCCTGGTGAGAACAAATTGACCTTTGTGATCCCGCTTCAAGAGACCACCTGCCTCAAGGCGTTTTGCAGCTTCTCTGATGCGATGCGTGGCATTCCGCTTTCCTGAAGGATTAGGATCCATCTGACGCAAGAGTTTGTACATGGTCGGATTAGGTGAAAGTATAACGGCCGCCATTGCTCCTACGGTGCGAAAGTATAGAAGAATTGCATCTTGTACGTGTGCATTCTTCTTCGTTTTTTGCTTTGCTTTTTCTTCGATCTTTCCCATGNNTACTATTTCCGATATCTTACTCTCTCTTTACTCAATACCTCTTTTCTCCGCACGTCAGGTCATCCACCCACGGAGCATATCTACGCACTCTCGTTCTACGCCGCCAACAAACTGAAACATCGCCCAGAGGGCGGTGTTCGGTGACCTTCCTTTCGAGAGCCACACGATTAGTGGTACTCACAATACAATATAGTAGTACGGCAACACGTTACGCGCTTGCTGTGGTTTACTCGATGCGCAGAGCGCCTGACCTGATATCGTGCATAAGTGCTTCCGTCTGTTCCTTATAGGATGGATTTGCTCTCGCGGCGATCTCAAGCTGTTCTATCGCCCGCTGTGCGTTCCCTGCCGCATAGTATGCAGAGGCGAGCGTGAAGCGCGCTTGAATATCTTCCGGATTCTTTTGTAAATGAGCTTCCCAGATAGATACGATTTTGTCGTAACGCTCGCGTGAAGCATATGCTGAAGCGATACGCGCATTGATCACGTTACCTGAAGCAATAAGTGGTGTGAGAAGTTCTTCGGCCAATTTGTCCTGCTTCGCATGAATGGCGACCGCCGCATAAAGTATATGTGCGTCTGTAAAATTGGGCGCTAACTCATATGCCTCTTTATAGAAAGACAAAGCTGTTTCGATATCATCGCGCGCTATCGCATTCGCGGCAACTTCGAGAATAATTGACTGCTTGGTGGGCGAGAGCGCGTACGCGCGTGCCAGAATTGGCTCCGCTTCAGTGTAGAGTCCGTAGGTATTCAAGAGAACGCCGAGAAATAACAGAGGTCGCGGGTCGAGTGGAGACGCTTCGGATTGAAGAGTAAGCTCTCGCGCCGCGGCTTCCAGAAATTTCTGTTTCGTTTCAATGGGAACTTCTTCACGGCGCGCAATTTGCATAGCGGCCTGCGCGAGCTGTTCACGAGCTTCCTGGTTCCCCAGAGTGTTATACGAAATCGCTTTCTCGAAGTAATCGAGGTTCTTAAGAAGACCCTCCGAGTGCGGAGCCAGCGCCTGCAAAAGCGCTTTGTTCGATGCCAGCGGATTAGTGTTCGCAAACCACACCACCCCAAACACGGAAACTGCAATGATCGCTGAAATAAAAGGCAGGGAACGAAGTGGGAAAAGCGCCGCCGTAATGAGACGAGGTCTGTTCGCATGTTCTCCAGCGCGGAACGAAACAAATGCGAGCACGGAGGCGAAGAGGAAATAGCTCATGACATTGTCGAACACAAAGAGATTATGAAAGAAGTAGGCGGCGAGAAGGCCCGTCAAAATACTGCCTTCGCTAACAGTAAAGGATCTTTCACCCGCATCGCGCCGCCAAATATACCAGAGCGCAAACACGAAAAGCGACAGATATGCGAGAAGTCCTAGGACTCCGCCCGCCACAAGCCAGTCGAATACGACGTTATGCACTCGATCAAACCACTGCTCCTGCCCATACATTTGCGGGTTATAGTATTTATTGAATACAATCGCAAAATTCTCCTGACCCCATCCCAAAACAGGTCTTTCTTTCACCCCTTGCCAGGCCACGCCCCAGTTCATGATACGCGCTTGCGCCGTTGACTCCATGATTGATATCGTAGCTATGCGACCGAGAACGGGCGCATCTTTCACCCATGACTGATCTCTTGCGAGATACAGTCCGCCGACAAGAACGAGGACTATGACAACAGCTCCCGCGACAGCTTGACGCGCACGCATTTGGTAATCGCGCGCGGACAGAGCGAAAAGAAACGCCGCAAGCATGACTCCGCCGGAGAGGCCCAGTATCGCGCCCCGCGTCCCTGTGAGAAAGAGAACGACCGCATCGAGCGTGAGAATGAAAGCAAGAAGATACGTCTTCCGCATAAAAAGCAGAGATCCCCCGATACTGCCTAGCACTGTGAAAAATGCGTAAAAAGCTAGACCCGATTTACCAAAGACACTAAGTGCCAAAATAGCCGCTCCTGTAAAGATTCCTCCGACAACATATCGCTCAGTTCTGTTCCATTGCTCTTTTCCTGAATGTGCTAAGAGAAGCGCCGCGATAAAAACGTGAAATAGCATGTAAGACGCGAGGTAGATGGGGTTCCCAAACGTCGCGTCTAGACGAGTCGCCGAAGAGAATCCCGGGTTCAAACTTGCCACACCGAGAAGTTGTAGGAGCGCATGCGCGCCAACAACTGCCGAAACGGCAAGGGACACCTGCAAGAATGCGCGCCACAATTTTTCCGTGGAGAGCATCGAAGACGAGACAACAAAGTAAAGGAAAAGGTGCGCGAGTGTTATCCACCCATCCATGCGCTCATAGTTACTCCAAAAACTCTTGAACGGATACACTCCAAAGGCATCGGCAAGCGCGATTAGTATGACAAATATCGCAAATGCCCCCAAAAGCCATTGCCTTTGAGGACGATACGCGGAATTGACGAGCGCGAGCGCGAGCCATGCGCCAGTTATCACCTCAATAATGAGCCGGAAGGCAAAGTTCTTCCCCGTAATAAAGGGGAAAAAGAGTGATGTGGAGATAAGAAAAACGATGAACGGGAGAGCAAAAATCCCTCCCAACGCGATCCATCGCAAGACTTTCTCAAGCGTCATACCCCCACACCAGTCATAGCGTTATTGTTCTGTGAAGCCGTACGGTGTGTAATGCGGATATATCTCATGTGATTATTATAGTTTCCTCGTAATATATAATAGGGTAAACAATGCTTCGCTACGCTATGACTGGTGTGGGGGCATGCGCGCAATTCTAGCACATAGCAGTATTCTGAGACATTACTCATGAAGGAACTACATTACGGCATTCACTTAACGGTTAGGAGTCGAGCCGCACACTGCTTTGGGACCTCAAAGAGCACGAGATTCTTACCAAGACGGGAAAGGCGCCAAAAATCAGGCAGGAAGTAATGGCCGAAATTGCGCTCAACGCTCACATACTCTTCGTCCGAAGAACCGCTCTGAAAGGTCTTGATGGGTTCGGATATGCACGTCTCCGCAGACGTCCGGTCGGTTATCAACAGCACACGGCTATATTGAGCGACGTCCACTTCCCCGATTTTGCTCTGCGAAGTTACCACAACGGGAATGAAATCCGACTCTGGAGCAGATGTCCGCAAATACAGACATTTGCTCCCGCAATGCTCGTCACGCTGAAGAAGCGCGGTCTCTTTGTTAAGCGGCAAAGATAGTTCGACGACGTCGTTGAGAATAAGAGCGTGTTCAGATCTGAAATTTCGCTCAATGAATGTATCGGCTTGATTGAATGTGGTGGGAACACTGAGAAGATACAACACATAGAAAAATACGAACGTTTGCAGAACGCAAAATCCCCACAGTGAGTGGCGCATATTCTCATACGCGACAGATGCGATCATCCCGGAGAAGAAAAACGCGAGCGGAAACAGGTAGTGCAATTGCCCTCCCGTGTCGTCGAACCACGTGGCAACAGCGACGATAGTCAGAAAATATAAACCCGCATACATCAAAGACAATCGGAACAAAAGTTTGTTTTGTATGGCACGCGTTCCGACGGCAATTATGATGACAGCGATAACAAGCGGAAATGCCACGAGCGCCTGTTCAAAATGGAAAACGAGAGAGGTTGAAAATGGCGGCACGACCTGCGTCGACATTCCCCCGTTCAATATCGGGTGGAAATTTGTAAATATATGTATGACTAACGAGTAGATATTTGACCAATTAGCCGCCAATACCGCAAAAAGAATAAGGATGCCCGCCAGTATCGCTTTACCCGTAGCGCGCAATCGGACAGCGTCATTTCGAAACACGTAGAGAAACAAGGGAACGTTGATCAAAAATATGCCGACAAGCGGAAAATTTGCCAGCGCCGTAAAGACCAGTACGATGCTCCAGAACGCAGGTCCGTACATTGGCTCAGGCCTTCCCAGCGAATAATTCCTAAGAGCAATGTACGTGCAGAGTGCAGACGCGCCTGCCAGTACTGTTGAAATCACCCATACCTTTCCCGTGTGAAGCGTGACCGTTGCAATTATCGTGCTAAAAATAACCGACAGGACGGCAAAACGCTGAACGAGAGACAGACCCTCCGAACGAAGAAAACGATCGTATGCGAGCGCAACGACCGACGCTACGATCGCGCTCAACAAACGCGGCACCAGATAGGCCGTTTCCGGATGGAGAACAAGGTACGTTTTCAGCGAAACAATACTGAAACCCTTCCACGCAAGGAGAGTTATCAAAAACGGGATCTGCAATGCGTAATTAAGGTAAAACGTAATGGTGCCGTATGGAACATCGGTTGCAAGCGGCAGGATGCTTTTCGCCTCGATCGCACGCAACACGCCACCTACAAAATACTGCTCGTCAAGAATGACGTTGAGCATGGGGAGCGCATGCCATATGCCGACGAAAGAACCCAGGGCGAAAAAAGCGAGCATGAGAGAGTCGATCTTCCACACTCCATGACGTGATAGCCAGCTCATGCGCATAATGTAGCATGATTGAATATGGGCGATTAAACTACCCGGAAACCGCAAGAGTGATACAGTGTGATGATTATGAGTACTGCGCCGTTCGTGTGTCGTTCATGCGGAGCAAGAGAGCAGAAACCCATCCTCTCATTGGGTCATTCCCCCCTTGCGAACGCTCTCCCTACAGCCGACCAAGTGAATGAACTCGAGCGAACCTATCCTCTTGATCTTGTGTTCTGCCCCGCCTGCACACTCGTGCAAATAACCGAAACCGTGCCGCCTGAAATATTGTTCCGTGACTATTTGTATTTCTCATCCTTTTCCGACACGGTGCTTGAAAATGCGCGAGTACTCGCAGAACGGCTAGTGGCACGCGCACATTTGACCGGAGAAAGCCGAGTGATCGAGATCGCTAGCAACGACGGGTATTTGCTCAAGAATTACCAAGCGCACGGAATTGAGGTACTCGGGATAGAACCCGCACATAATATCGCGCAAGTCGCCATTACGTCCGGCATCCCGACCCTCGCCGAGTTCTTCGACATTCGACTCGCGGAAAGACTTGCTACGGAAGGCAGGTCCGCTGATCTCATTCATGCACATAATGTGATCGCACATGTAGCAGACCTGCACGGCGTCGTAGGCGGTATCGCGCATCTGCTCAAACCGGACGGTGTCGTCGTGGTAGAGAATCATTACGTTAAGTCGATGATCGATCACACTGAATTCGACTCCATCTATCATGAGCATCTTTGTTATTACTCCGCGACCTCTTTCAAGAATTTGTTTGCAGCGCACGGACTCTCACTCGTTGATGTTGAGTTAATTCCTGTCCACGGCGGATCCTTGCGTGTCTACTTTCAGAGAGAAGACGGGCCGAAAAGTTTTGCACAAGAGGGCAGAAAGCGAGTGCGAGCTCTGTTGGATGAAGAGACGGCGTGGGGGGTCGCCGACTATGACTTTTATAAAGATTTCGGCGAGAAAGTAGAGCGCCTGCGAGATGAATTAACTGCTCTGTTGAGCGATATCAGGTCTCAGGGAAAGAAAATAGCAATTTATGGCGCCTCCGCGAAAAGCTCGACACTACTTAACTATTTCGGTATCGGCAAAGAGACTATCGAGTACGTTGTGGATAGAAGCACCGCAAAGCAAGGACGATTAACACCCGGCACGCATCTTCCCATTTACGCGCCGGAGAAACTCTTGGAAACACGGCCAGATTATACGCTTCTCCTCACATGGAATTTTGCGGATGAGATACTTCGCCAACAGCAGGCGTATCGGGCCGCCGGCGGAAAGTTTATAATTCCGATACCAGAGCTTAAGATTGTATGAATCCCGTTAGAAGTCGTGGACGACGTACATGCGAGGGTTTTATGCTGGTCGACATTACAATAGTTAATCGAGCAGGGTGCGAAGTGAACAATACTTCCGCGCCCTACTTCTAACGGGATGAAATTCATCGAGACAAAAATTCCCGGCGTCGTTATCATCGAGCTTGAGAAGAAGCAGGATGAGCGCGGATTCTTCGCTCGCTCGTGGGACGATACAATCGCCGCCGCAAACGGTTGCGTAATGCACACGGTACAGTGCAACATTTCTTTCAATCTGAAAGCCGGAACGCTTCGCGGAATGCACTATCAGGATGAGCCGTATGCAGAATCAAAAATCGTGCGTTGCACGCGGGGTTCTCTGTATGATGTCGCACTCGATCTGCGTCCCGGTTCCAAAACATTCAAACAATGGACTTCGGTTGAGTTATCGGAAGAAAACCGACGTATGCTCTACATTCCAAAAGGATGCGCTCATGGCTTCCAGACACTGGAGGATACTACGGAAGTCTTCTATCAAATGGGTGAATACTTTCACACAGAGTGCGCTTGCGGCGTGCGTTTTGACGACCCCGCATTCAATATTACCTGGCCCGGGGCCGAGCGGATTGTTTCTGAAAAAGATCGTTCCTATCCGCTCTGGACGCCATGAATTTCGTTAAACGGGTCCTTGTGACAGGCGCCACGGGGTTTATCGGGAGAAACGTGCTCGCGCCTCTGCAGAGTGCGGGATACGAGGTACATGCCGTGCACAACGATGTTCCCCTACCCAATACGCCTGGAGTCTTGTGGCATCAGGCGAATCTGCTGGAGACCTCAGACATAAAAAAGATAATGAGTGAGGTGCGTCCTACTCACCTTCTGCATTTTGCGTGGTATGCGGCGCCGGGTGCGTATTGGACATCACCCCTCAATCGCTCATGGAAAGAAGCGACAAAAACGCTCCTAACCGTTTTCAAAGAAAGCGGCGGCACGCGCGCGGTATGTGCAGGTACCTGCGCAGAATACGATTGGACACTGGGGCAGGACGCTCTCAGTGAAGACTCGTTGCAGAACCCTTCGACGCTCTATGGGCAGTGTAAGCACGAGACGCGCCTCTGGGCTGAAGAATACTCAAAAAAGAACGGCCTAAGTTTCGCGTGGGGGCGTATTTTCTTCTTGTTCGGTCCGAACGAAGCCCCGCAACGGCTTGTGCCTTCAGTCATAAACGCGCTTCTCAAAAAAGAACCGGCTCTTTGCAGCTCCGGAGAGCAAGTACGTGATTTTCTTTTCGTCGATGATGTTGCCGCGGCATTCTGCGCGTTGCTCCAAAGCTCTGTGGAGGGCGCGGTGAATATCGGAAGCGGCGAGGCGATCGCGGTCAAAGATATCATTTGGTCTATCGCGGAAATGCTCGATAGACGCGATCTGGTCAACCTTGGAGCGCGCCCAACCGCGGTGAACGAACCCGCCCGAATCGTTGCGGATATCAGCCGCCTCAAAAATGAAGTGGGATGGCAACCGCAGTACACCCCGCAAGAAGGTCTGGTAAAAACAGTTACTTGGTGGAAAGAGAATAAAGCTCAATATCGGTACTAGTCGCGATAAGAGTCAGTGGTGAGAGAACGGAAAGATCCCACTCCGGCGTTTCCCGTTTATCCCAAAGAACGTAGCGTACGCCGTTCTCAGTGAGAATGTTCCGGACAGCTCCCACACTCGACACAAGTGCGCGATACTCTTTTTCGAGAATCGGCAAGAACTGTTCGCGAGCCGAAATGATTTCCGTATCGGTGCGCGAAGAGTGATACCTAGTAAGCGATATATCCGCTTCCACGGACTCAATATTCTCGTACATTACGGTATACGCATTGGACGTGCTCGCGAGCGAAGTTCTCAGATATCCCACAGGGTCATCGCGAGCATCTTTATTAAGATATAGATACACGAACAACGCTTCTCGCAAGTATTCCATCGGAAAGATGGAAACAGTCGCCGCGTTATTCCAGTAGAGGTCGTGTGAAGTATATATCGTCGTGAGGAAAGGGTAGCTTTCACCTCCCGGATCCCCCAACACAATGGCGGGAATCTCTTCCGAGAGCCGTGTAAGAACGGGCGCGAAATCCTGCTCACGGAGTTTATTGTCCGCCGTCGTGAAGAAAGATTTGTACTGTGTCCCGCCTGTGTGGACGAGTGCGGCAGCTATGAGAAGTACACTGAGGGCTACCCGAAAGCGGACCATTCTATCAGGGAGAAGCCGCATACACATGTAGATACTCACAAGAATGGAGAGCGGCACGATAAAGTACCAATAGTAATGACCGTACTGTACGGAGCGCCCCGTTATCATCTGCTGTTCCAGCGCGACCCATCCGGCGGCGATGAGTGCGGCAATGAAAAGGTTGTTCGGATCACTCTTTCTCATATAGAAATAGAACGCGAATAGAAGCGTGGTCGCGAGCCCCGTCGTGCTCATGATGAACTGTCTGTTGTCTATCGAAAGGAAGAAATGAGCAAGCTGATCGGCGATTGGCGAGGTATACAGCGAATAAAAGGCCGCCAACTTGACGCCACCTATCAAGAGGCCGATGCACGTGATTGCAACGCCAGAGAGCGCCGCATCCCACTTGCGGGAAGCAAGCGCGAAAAGCGTAAGGCCGCCGAGAATCGCGAGCATGAAGGTCCATGCGTAAAAATATAGATAGAACAGCAGGCCGAATAGAATGCCCGCGGTAAGTACGTATGCATATGCCGCCATATTCTCGCGTGGGGACAACCGCAGGGGCTGTGTGTGCGCGTAGTAGATAGCTATCAGCGCCCCATAGAACGGTATGAGTGGCATGTACGGAAAGTTGGAGCGGCCGAAAATATTGAAAGTATTGTAAAAAACATCTTTTCCGTGCGCTATCACGGAGAGTATCGTGCCGTTCTCAATTAGAAGGTAGCCGCCGACGGCAAAAATGGCCGCGGCTGCAGACATATGCGGATCACCGGAAAGGGCCTTGACGAAGAGAAAAATAAGCGTCAGGAGTATGATGAGACCCGCGAAGTTGAGAGTATTGTAATACGTGACAACATCGACGAAGCTTGTAGTGCGCGTCATAGTGAACGGTGACATGGCGATCTGCTCGTCATTATAGAGGAACGAGTCGGGATTCTGCTTCCCCTCCGCAAGGATCGGTTGTCCGAGTGAATGCCCATCGAGTACCTCGCGCGCCCGTGTGAGGTAATAGTGTTCGTCGTTTCCGAAGTGGGCGATGTTGATTCCCTGATAACGCTCACCAGCAAAGAACGGAAATGCGATGAGCGGTGCTTCTATCAAAAGCGCGAGAAGTATGAATAGTCCGAGCGCCCACAGCGGTATTCGCAATATAGTCATGCTATTTGAGCCCGAAGCGGTATAGAAGAAGATTTTTCAGAAATTCGAGCCCCGTCAAAAGGTGTGCGCGGGTGGACCCGCTTTTTCTACTTCTCCACACCGTCTCCACTTCGCATATCGGAATGCGGTGACGAATCGCTCTGATAACGAGTTCTGGATCAAGGAACCAATCGTGCGAATCAAGTTTGAGGATCTCTGCGGCACGACGAGTGAGAAGCTTGGGCGTAGCATTCACGTCCCGGTACGGCGAAGGAAAGAGTGTCCGGAAGATGGTGAACCAGATGCGCCCTTGTACCTTCCGCCACGGCGACTCATAACGCACCGTACGCACGGCCTTGCCAATCTCATATCCTTTTGTTTTCATTTCGCGGTACAGTCGCACGATATCCTCCGGATTTGCTTGACCATCCGCATGTGCCCATCCGATGGTCGCCCCGCGTGCTTTCTCGAGTCCCGCCAATATCCCGCCGCCGTACTGCTGATTCTCCCTAAGATAGAGTCGTGTGATGCGCGGATTGCGTGCCTGCAATTTTTCCATCACTTCTCCCGTGCTATCACGGGAGCCATTGTTGACAATTAATATTTCGTAATCAAGGTGTGCGGCATCAAATACATCACTCATCTCGGAGATAACCGCCTCAAGGTGATTTGCCTCGTTGTAAGCAGGAACGATGATTGAAAGCTCGAAAGCACTCATATGCATTACTGCTGACCGGGATTCTTGAGGTTGGGCAAAAAATCAGAATACCACGCCGCAGTCCTCTTCAAGCCATCGCGAAGGAGAACTTTGGGTTTCCAACTCAACACGCGCTCCGCTTTATGTGAATCAAGATATTGATATTGTATTTCATTCTGCGCAGTATTGAGGATCTGAAATTCTAAGTGCGGCGTGTTACGCGAAATTTCTCGTAAAACATCCGAAACCTTGAGTGGCTTGTTATTTCCAAAATTAAATGCTTCTCCGGAGAGAGAATCTCTCTCCACATGTTCAGCGAGTGTCATATACGCATCCACGACGTCATCCACATAGATGTAGTCGCGCTTAAAGGTGCCATCGCTTCGAATGTCGAGCATACGACCGCGGGAGGTAGAGCGGAGCGCATCCGGAATAAGCCGACTCCAGTTCGTATCCCCCGGCCCGTACACATTGCCACACCGTGCGATGGCGATCGGCATACCGTACGTCCGCGCATACATTTGCGCCACAAGGTCCGTACAACTTTTTGAGCAATCATATGGGTTCAAACCTTGAAGCGCCGCATCCTCTTTGTAGGGAAGCTTTGCGTGCGAGCCATACGCCTTGTCGGATGACGCAACGACAATCTCATGTACCGAAGAGGCCGCACGAGCACTTTCGAGAAGTGTCCACGTGCCTTTTATGTTCGCGTCGAGTGCTTTCGCGGGATGTTTAAGTGCACGACCCACGATCGCCTCTGCGGCCAGATGAAAAATCGCTCGTATCCCCTTCCGCTTCAAGACATCATCAAGTGTTTTCTTAGAAGTCACCGAGCCGCGAATGTAGGTAATTTTGCCGCGAACATTTCTCTTCCCTAAAGAAAACGCCGGTAAATCTGGCTTGATGTCGAGTACATATACTCGTGCTCCAATGTCGGCAAGCTTGGTCGCAAGCGCATAGCCGATGAATCCAGCGCCACCGGTAACCAGAACAGAACGTCCGCGCCAATGCGATGCCCTGTGCTTTCTCTTCACCGCCATAGCTTCCACGGAGCAGCGCCTCTTTTCCACGCATCGTTTAGGACTTCGGTATCGCGTATCGTATCCATGCATTGCCAAAACCCGTGATGCGGCACGGCGGCAAGTTCGTTATCCTTCGCCAACTGCGTAAGCACGTCTTTCTCAAAAACGAGTGCATCATCTTCAGACATGCGTTTAAAGATCTTCGAATCAATTGCAAAGAAGCCGCCGTTTATCAGAGTTTCATTCATGCCGCTTTCTGCGTAATGCGGCTTCTCACTAAACCCCTGTACCGTACCGTCTTTTTTTAATATAACCTCGCCAAATCGAACGGGCGGATGCACAGCAGTCATCGTGACGATGCTTTTTTGCTTTGTATGTTCCGAAAGCAATTTTCCGAGATCAACATTAGCAACACCGTCTCCGTAGGTAAGCATAAACAAAGGGGATTTGATGAACTTCTCCAATTTCTTTATGCGACCGCCTGTTTGTGTATCGAGACCCGTGTCTATACAACTTATCTGCCACCTTTCTGCAGGCCGTCCGTGATACGTCAGCGAAGTTTTTGAGCCGCCGTGTTTAAGAGTGAAATCATTTGCGTATAGCTGGTAGCTATTAATGTACTCGCGTATTTTCTCGCCTTTATATCCGAGAGGAAGAATAAATCTCCTAAAACCCTGCGCATAGTAGATCTTCATGATGTGCCACAAGATCGGTCGGTCCCCGATGCGCACCATCGGCTTCGGGATGAACTCCGTCTCCTCCTTGAGCCGCGTCCCCCGTCCTCCGCACAAAATGACGACGGGAATGTCCCTGATTTCGGGCGTTTTCGAGACTTTACGCTTTGCCATGGAACGAGTATACCCCGTGAAATATTCACACGCTATACCTTGTTGCTTATGTACGACATGCCGAGTGTAAACTGGCTCATTCCGACACCACAGGGCGTTGACCCTGTGGGTCGGAATGCACCCCCTGCGCACAAGCGCAGGGCGTTTGCGCCAGTTTCTGACTCCTCGGCTNNGAAATGCAAAAGAGTACTTTTGCATTTCGCTCGCCCTACGTCGCCAGTAAATAGTGTATTGTGAGAATACTTTATGAATGAAAAGCTGAGCAACCGGTTTCCGCGAGGGATTCTCTCCGGCAAAAATCCGAATGACTTAGAAGAAACTGCTGGTCAGTTTCCCGAGGCACGTGACATCGTCGATGCATTTTACCGGACACTACAAAAAGAAGGCGATAAAAGCGACTTTGATAATGCCGTTGAGAAAGCTAAAAATGCACATAGATTCAAAGAGTGGAGCCATAAAGAAATTTTGGATATAGCTGAACTTGCATTGCAGGAAATGCACGCACTTGAAAATGCGGCACAGGATAAAGAACGCTGGAAACGCATCTCGCCGGAAACGGCTAAATCTGTAAAACGCATCGTTGTATTTTCGGCACCCGGCACGTATACGAAACCAGTAAAAGACGACCGGTGGCAAGAAAAAAAATGGGCGTGGGGAATGGACCGCTTGCGTGACGATCGAGCCGCACGGCTCGGCATCGTTCTTTCCGGACTCGCGATAGGAAAAGATTTTTCCGTTTTTGATTCTCTCGAGCCCTTGGATGCGAATGACGACGACCTTAAGGAATTGCGTGAAAACGCAAAAGAAGCCGTTCTAGCCTCACGGATACGTTTTATCTACACCGGACGGCCGGATGAGGTAGAGGCAGTTCGTAAGGCACTGCGTCAACACAATTCATTTATTCCCGAAAAGATTGTTGATATCATCGACGATCCAAAAATCGACAACACGCTAGACCAAGTACGAGAGCTCGGTAAATCTCTGCACGAGGTATACGAGGCAGGCAATATTAAAGCTGGAGATAGCATCGTTTTTGTCGCCCACGGACCACATCTTGTGAGGATGGCTGGACTGCTGAATCACTTCAAAAGTATTCCTGAGGATGTGAATATATTATTTGACCCACTTCCTATTCCTCGTCTTGGCATCGCAGAATACCCGTTCATGGAAACAAAAGGTAAGCTGTTTAACACAGTCAGTGGTATCTCAGCAGAATCCTGCCAATACCGCATATTAGGCGCTTGAATCAGTGCGGAATACGAAGTATTTGTAGGCAAAGAATCCTTCAAAGGCGATGATGAGCGCGGCGAGCGCCTGCGCTACGAGAGGCCAGAGCGCCATATATTCTACGAAGACGTATACGAGCGCGGTGTTGAGTATGAGATTCACGAGTACGATAGCTAGATATATAACCAGCTGTCGGCCTATGATGTCTTTTCTGTGATCCTTGAAGGTCCAAAATTTCTGAAGTGTAAAGCTCACGACGAACCCGACGAAAAACGCAACGATAGAGGACGTGAGGTACCACAGCCCTACAACGTTCGCAAGAAAATACAGAGTCAGCAAATTCACGCCGGTCGCGAGTCCGCCGGAAATAAGGAAGCGTACGATGCGCTTGAGAGACTCCGAAGTGCCAGCGGTTTCAGGCATTACAGTACCGTATCACATTTATGTAATAGTTCTCCCGTGATCATCTTCTAGACGCACAATATCTTCCTCGTTAAATGTACTCCCAATAGCAACCTCAACGACCACTCCTCCACGCTTGGATATCAGGCGATGGGCAGTTCCTTTATGCACGATGAAGGTATCGCCTACCTTGAGTGGATGTTCAGTGCGAATGCCGTTCTTTACAATGACTGCCGTTAGATCGCCCTCCACCAATATCCAACGTTCAGAGCGATGATGGTGGTACTGGAGAGAGACGTTTCCGTGGCTTAACGTACATTGTTTTGACGTACCAGTTTTTACCAGTATCCCATCCGTAGAATTCGCCACCACAGGCAATGAGCGCAAATACTCCGACAACGACCGCGCTTCTGGAGAATACGTTGTGGATATGGCCTTCCGAGTATCCATATCCACCTTTTGTTAAAAACTGAGCGAAACCGGTTCTTTCTTGTGTTTCTTGCGATATTCAACAATTTCTCGTACTCCAGTATCGAGCGTGACCGACGCTTCGAAGTTCAATTCGCTTTTTATCTTCGACGCGTCGGCCTGCTGTGCCATAACGTACCCTTTGGAGATTGGGTTGGGGACGAGAATCGGCTCAATGGCTTCTCCCATGATGCCGCCAATGACCGAAACGAGTTCACGCAAACTTAATGCGTGTTCGGTACCAATGTTAAATATCGTATACCCGAATCGTTTGGGAGTCTCTAAGACAAGCCGGAAGGCTTCGATGATATCCCGTACATTCACGAAATCGCGGGTTTGATTTCCATCTCCGTACAAAACAGGACGCTTCCTCTTTTCTATTCCCCATATAAATTGGGAAACGAGGTTGGCAAATCTTCCCTTGTGTTCTTCGTGGAGCCCATAGACACTCATGAAGCGAAAACCGATTATCTCAAGCTGATGGAGCGCATTATACACCGAGGATAATTCTTCTTGTGCATGTTTCGTCACCGAGTAGAAATTTGGCGGCTCAACGCGTTGGTCCTCTGTGAGCGGCGTAGGATTGTTGCCGTAAATTGATGAAGTCGACGCGAAGAGGACTTTCTGGACTCCATTCTTCCTGGCATATTCTAAGACGGTGACGTGCCCCAAAACGTTGTTAGCTATACTCCCTATAAAATCGTCCGTAAACATAGGAGCAGAGGAAGCGGCCGCCAAGTGAATCACGAAGTCAACTGGCCCGAGAGCTTGGAGAGCGGCAGCATCCCGCACATCTCCCTTCACCAACTGGACCCCGGGTTCAAGAGCATCTCCCGTCCCGAGTGACAAGTTATCGAAAGCGACTACGGTATGCCCATCTCGCACGAGTGCATTGCAACAATTGGAGCCAATGAACCCCGCACCGCCTGTAACAAGAATTTTCTTCATACCAACATGCTAACGCTTATGAACGAAGCTTCAAGAGCGCTTTTTTTACGTGCTGGCTGTGCCCCTTAGCCATGACCAAGATGCCGTCTTTCGTTTCAACAACAATAACGTTGGCGAGGCCGACTGCGACGATGGGACGATGGTAACTGACGAGAAGGGAGTTTCGTGAACCGTGCTCGGCCACCCGACCAACCATTTGAAGTGTTCCTTCCCGTTTGTTCTCCAATGTCTGGTAGATGGCTTCCCAATCACCGATATCGGACCAGACCATGTCGGATTCCACCGCGAGAAGACCGGTGGCCTTTTCTGTTACGGTGTATTCAAAGGAGCATTTAGGCAACTTTTTGAATACAGAAGCCATTGCTCGGGCGTTATGTTTCTGAATCGCATCATTCAGTTGTGGAAGGTGTTTGGCATAGAGCGCATCAGATTCGGCAAGCATCTTTAAAATATGTTTCGCGGGCGCTATCTTATATCCAGTATTCCAAAGATATCGCTTTGACAGTGTCATGCGTTTTGCCCGGGCACGGCTAGGCTTCTCTATGAAAGACTTCACCTGCTGAGCGGATACTCCTGAGCGGGTGACCGACTTGCCCAATTCCATGTAGCCCAAACCAGTGTGAGGATAGAGTGGTTGAACTCCGACAAGTACAAGATGGTCCGGAAATGCTTCAGCGGTCCGGAAGCTTTGTTCAAGTGTTTGCTTAAATGCCTTCTCTGATTGTATGAGGTGGTCAGAATAATAGAAACCAATAACTGCGTTCGGGTCGCGAACGAGGATCGAAGCGGCGGCGAACGCAAATGCCGGCCCCGTATCCCGCGCTTCTGGCTCTACTACTATCTGCTCCTTTGAGAGTGTGGGAAGTTGTTTCTTAACCAGAGGAAGGAGACGCGGAGAAACTTGAACCAATATCCGTTCTTTTCTGACCGATTGAGCAAGGAGAGCATACATCGATTGTAGGAGAGATAATTCGCCGAGAAACGAGTGGAATTGTTTCGGCTTTTCGCCGCTGCTCATGGGCCATAGCCGCGTTCCTTCCCCTCCCGCCATAATGACGACCCATCGGTTTTTTGATTTTGATTTCATACTCTCTGTGCCCTCATCATGCAAGAATTCTGCGAGAGTGCAACTAAAAATCCTGTTTGACCTTACTATAATTTAGGTCTGTACAATGCGCCGAATGGCACAAAAGAAAGTCCGCAAGAAAGCCCTTATAACAGGCATCGCCGGTCAAGACGGCTCCTACCTGGCAGAACTTCTTCTTGAAAAAGGATACGAGGTCCATGACATTATTCGCCGTTCCTCAAACATCCGAACATGGCCCACATGAATGGGGTCAAAACCGCCGGACACAGCCACCCATCTCAGCCCCGTTGACTTGGATTTCTTCGAACTCTTTGCCATAAAAATGCAGAATAGCATTAAAGGACCCCGACGCCCAGAACGATGCAGGAGGTGCTTCGAGAAAGCAAGTTTGTTTGTATTGCTTTATAGATAAGAGATTTCGATATTTTGATAGGAATGCTACTCTTTGCAACATGAGAGGCCAAGAAAGACTTACTAATCCCGACAAAAACGAGACGAGGAAGACTCGGTATTTCTCCGACTTTGCGTTGCGTCACATGAAAGAGATGAGAGTCCTCGCTAAAGGAGGTGCCCTCGGAAAAGAAAATGCCGAGTGGCGAAATGTTTCGGAACACTGTCTTGCCGAGACCGTTGGCGCGGATATTCTTGCAGAGGCATTGGGGGCCGATAGAGAAAAGGTAGTTACGGCAGTCTTGTTGCACGATTGGAATAAGCGCACGGAAATCGAGACTATGACGCAACATGGAGCGGAAGAGGGATATAAGGAAGTAACCGCAAATGGCGAGAGACTTTTGAGAGACTACGGAGTTCCCGAAGATGTCGTTACGCTTTCTCAATCAAATATCTTGAAGAGCGCAAACCGTAACGATTGGCTCAACCTGCCGATTGAGGCAAAGATTGTATACTTTATCGATGTCATCACGAGCGGGACTAAGTTTGTCGGTTTCGAAGAACGACTTCGCCTTGCCGCGCAAAAACCGAACACCGTAGAACTTTCCGAAGGTTTCAGAAGCACGTATGGAGGCAAAAGTTTGCTCCAGGTGCAAGCAGAAGCAAGTCCATTGATACAGAAAGGATTGGAAGACCTTCTTCATCTAGAACCCGGTACGCTTATTGATTTTATCATGAGGAAGCTTGAGGAGCGTATTCAGACATATTAGATATTGCTTGCCATGCATTCCATATCTGCGGGCGCACGAACGATATAGTATTATGTTTCTGATGCGTCAACTCGCAAAGTTTTTGCTGACAAACACTATAGGCATATGGGCCCGGGGCGCTCGCTTTTCATTTCCCGAGAAATACACGTGGCGATGGAAATTTGAAATGCTCGCGGGACTCTACGAGAGAGAGACGACGCGCTTATTCAAAACCATCATTACGCCTGGAATGACGGTTGTAGACATTGGCGCCCACATCGGCTATTTTACGAGGCTTGCCGGGAAGCGTGTCGGACTCAACGGGCACGTGTACGCTTTTGAGCCCGACCCTAACAATCGATTGTTGCTTGAGAAAAACGTCGGTCGCTACCCTTCTGTAATGGTCAGTCCTGAAGCAATCACTTCAAAGGTCGGAAGCGTTTCGTTCTACCACGTACACGGGAGTACTGGATGTCACAGCACTATCCAACAACCTAACGCCTCGGAGTTCACCGTTCCGGCAACAACTCTTGACGCATTTGTCGAAGCCCGCAAGATCACGCATATTGACGTCATCAAGATGGATATAGAAGGTGGCGAATGGGCGGCATTCGAAGGAATGCGGAACGTACTGAAGCAAAGATCGCTTTCCATCATCATGGAGTGGAAACCGGATGCACTCACGCAGGGCGCGCATGACCCTGAAACGCTTTTATCGATGCTCATGCATGAGGGATTCTCGCCCTTTGTGATAACAGACGCGGGACTACTTCCTCTTGAGCCCGGGTTGCTCGCCCGCGCGCGCGACTATCTCGACAACACAGGGTCTGTGAATGTGTACGCAAGAAAGTGAACAACCCAACCTTCAAGAAAAGACACTGATGTGTTTTTCGACCATGCGCTCGTAACTGAAGCGCTCTGCCGTCTGCCTGCCCTTTTCTATGAGGTGCTCCCGGAGCGCGGGATCGCTATCGAGTTCGATTACAGCGCGAGCGAGCGCCTCACCGCTTCCCACTGTAAAGAGTATCGCGTTCTCTTTATGCGATAGGAATTCGCGGAACACTGGAATATCGCTTGCACACACGGGCGCCCCGGAAAGAAATGCTTCGAACACCGGGAGTCCGAACCCTTCATATGTGCTCGGAACGAGAACGGCGCGCGCATGAGAGTAGAGCCACTGCCTCTCCTCATTCGAAACCGCGGAAAGAAATGAGATGTCGCTTAGAACGCCTCGCGCTCGCGCGCGTGCTATCGGCACGGCGAGATCTTTCTGCGGCGTCACAAAGACGAGATGCGCGGGATGTCCTGCGCTCCGGAGCGCCGCCATTCCTTCTATCGCCGTGTCCCACCCCTTGCGCCGCTTTATCTGGCCGATGAAAAATAAAAAATTATCGGGAATGGGGAGGATGGTCGGCCGCATCTGTCCTTCATCTCGTGCTCGCGGAGCGGCACAGTAAATACGCTCGGCACTGCGTCCATAGAATTCAAATATGTATTTCTTCTCCTGTTCATTAATTGCGATGATACGATCGGCATTTCCGGTCGGCGAGTGGAGGACATAGTTATTCCACGAACGTCGCACTCCTTCCGAGAGTGCATCTTTTACGAATCCGACGAAGTCCGTGATGAGATGCGGATTTTTCTTGAGAGTGGCTTCAGGATCATCCACATCATCAACGATATACGGGTCGTGCAAAATACCAGTTACTTCGACGATAAAACGCGCTCCTATAACTCTCGCGGCAAGTCGCGCCGTATAGCTCAAAAAATTCTTCGGATGGTAACACAACACAACGTCCGGACGTGAGTAGAGAAGAGAGAGAAAAAGCTTCGGTGAGATACCAAAGCGGTGCCTGCAGCGCGCGACCGCAATGCCTTTGTAGACAAGATCCGTGCGATACATCGGGATGTCGCGGAGTGCGTACGTGTACATCCTCACCCGCCATCCGCGCTCGATAAGACTCTCCGCAAGAATAAATTCAGGATAGTTATCATATCGAGGTTCCGCTCCATACGGAGTCACGATTGCAATTCTTTTTTCGCCCATACAAGCTAGCTGATGCGCACAGTGTCTTTCTCGTAGCCATCATTCGTGCGCGCGAGCGTCGTCAGATCAAGCATGACCGCGTCCGAGAGCGCCTCGTACATATGTATGACACGAGGCGGGATGGTCGAGAGGTCACCTTTCTCAAGCACGTACTCGCGCGCGTTCTCGCCGTCAATGTCAGAGACCGTGAACTTGAGCGTCCCGGAGATAACGTACGAATACTGGGTAGACTCTTTGTGATAGTGTTTGCCGCGGATAGCGCCCTTCGCGAACGTCACCATGCCGACGTGGCCGATAGTACCTTCCGCAATGTCAAATATATCCCCGCGCGCATCGCTGAAAACCGGGGCAAGTTTCGTGTTCTTCACTCCTTCTGCGGGTGAGCCCATATGTCAGATGATCGTTGGCCGCGGAATAGGCAAGATAAACTTCCCTCCTCCGCGCGTAAAGGCCGCCATATTATGCATAATTTCCTCAGCAAAGTTCCACGCGAGAATTAAAGCATAATCGGGCTTGTTCGACAAAATATGCTCATCGGCAAAAATGGGGAGGTGAACCCCCGGCGTATAGCGGCCAACTTTAAGCGGATTACGTTCAGTCGCGTATTCGAGAAAAGCAGTGTCGAGCGCGCAGTAATTGAGGAGCGTATTTCCCTTGGCCGGTGCGGAAAGCGCGACTACCCTCTTACCCTTGCTTTTGCAATCGAGAATAAGCGCAAGAAGCGCGCGCCTTTGTCTTTCCACGTCGTGTGCGAATTGTGAGAGCCGCTTCATATCGTAGAGGCCACGCGCTTCCTCTTCTTTGATTATCCGCTCGACGTTCGACTGCACGGCGTGAAGCCCCGAGAAACCGACGAAGTAGCGCAAACTTCCGCCGTGGATCGGCAACGCCTCCGCATCGAAAAGCTCGAGCCCCATCCGGGCAAAATATGCTCTCATGGGCCGCGCGGAAAGATAGCTGACATGCTGGTGATAGATAGTGTCGTACTCGAGATTTTCTATCATCGTCTGTGCGTGCGGAGCTTCGATGACGATAACTCCGTCTTTAGCCAAGAGTTTTTTCATGCCATCGACCGCATCGTCCAGTTCATGCAGATGCGCAAAAACGTTTGTGCCGGTGATAAAAGACGCGGGACCGAAGCGCTTCTTGATCCGAGCGGCAACACGCGAAGAGAAGAAGTCGACGACCGTTTCGATGCCGCGTTCGACCGCTTGAGCGCCGACGGTTGTAGCAGGATCAACNNGGCAGAGATCGTTCGCCATATCTTGATAGTGTTTTCTTCCCGTTGCCGTGGTAGAGGATACATACAAATAATCTTGTTGATAGAGAATGGATGGATTGACGAGATAATCTATCTGCAAAAGTCCGCACGACGCGCAGGAAACGAGACGCAGGGGGTACCGTATCTCCACATCGTCAAGCTGTTCTTTTGTCGGAAATGAATCTGAATGAGGTTGATGGCCAAGGTCGAGAACGAGGTTTAGCTTCCCCGACGTGCACATAAGACAGCTCCTCGACGAGCGACCGAAACTGCGCGACGCTACGGAAGCAACTTTTTTCACCCCGTTAGAAGTAGGGCGCGGAAGTACAATTTACTTCGCACCCTACTCGATTAAAATCCTTATAAATATCGACTCGCATATCATTTCCGGATTCTCGTCGTCCACAACTTCTAACGGGGTTCATATCCGTAGTATCATAGCAAGGACCCATGAGTTATGCGATTATCGAGTATGCAAGCGCCCACACACTCTCTCGAAATACTGGTGACAGGTGCCTCCGGAGGTATTGGCTCCGCAATAGTCGAGGAATTGCAAAAAAGAGACTGTCATGTCATCGGAACAGACCGAAACGACGCTGATATGTCTTCTTACGAAGATATCAAACACCTCGCCCTATCCGCCCTGCAGGAGAAGCTTGATTGGGTGGTATATGCGCACGGATTCATTGATGCCGAAACCGACCTTGCGAAACAACTCCGCGAAAACATCACAGCCACATTCGATATCAATACATTGTCCAATATCTACCTCACGCAAATGCTTCTGTCGCGCATAGGCACCGGAATCATTTTCATCTCCTCGACGGCAGCTCTTTCTCCTAATGGTCGTTTTGCTGCATATTCTGCGTCAAAGGCCGCCGTCAATGCTTTTGCTCAAGCGCTCGCGAAACACCGTCCCGCACTGACTTGCATCACTGTTTGTCCGGGACCGACGATGACCGCCATGCGCAAGAAAATAGCGAGTGATGCGGCACTTTCCCAATCGCCAGAAGCCGTCGCACGCACGGTCGCAGACATCATCAGCGGGAGAAGTAAGTACAAGAGCGGCGATATCGTTATCGTCAAAGACGGCAACGATTCCTTGTACCGCGAGCTTTGATTGCAGGTCNNTGAAAAAAACGAGGAAGCGCGCGCTCATTACCGGCATTACCGGCCAGGACGGCTCGTACTTGGCAGAGTATCTAATCTCACGCAACTACGACGTATGGGGCATCATACGGCGAACGAGCCTCGATCCTCTGATGCGCCTCAAAACAATCGCCCACTCGCCGCGCCTGCACTTGCTCTATGGCAATTTACGCGATAGCCCAGCGATTACTCGTGCACTCAAGGAAGCTCAACCGGACGAGATATACAATCTTGCGGCACAATCCGACGTCGGTATCTCATTCAAATGTCCCGAAGAAACATGGGAGGTGAACTATGCAGGCGCAAAACGGCTCATTCGCGAAGCGATGCGCATATGTCCGAAGGCCCGAATATACCACGCATCAACAAGCGAGATGTTCGGCACCACCCCGCCTCCGCAGAACGAACTTTCCGCATTCGCGCCTGTTTCTCCCTAC
Source organism: Candidatus Kaiserbacteria bacterium (assembly GCA_003545515.1). GTDB lineage: Bacteria > Patescibacteriota > Minisyncoccia > Phycocordibacterales > UBA2100 > UBA10103. Next base: position 24,010 of record DPYD01000016.1, read on the forward strand.
GGTGAAGCAAAACTAAAGGCATACAGAGAACTCGTGTGCGGATATCGGGCGAAGCATAAACTATTTATCTGCTCGGGTATCCTTTTCAATCACGAGAGTTCGCGGCGCGGGGAACACTTCGTCACGCGGAAGACCACGCTCTCCCTCGCGCATATCAAGCTCGGGCTCCAGAAAAGTTTCGCGCTTGGCAATCTCGAAGCAAAACGCGACTGGGGTTTTGCGGGAGACTCTGTGCGCGCGATGCATCTCATGCTTCAACAAAAAACGCCGAAAGATTACGTAATAGCGACCGGCGAGTCGCATACCGTCCGTGAGTTCGTCGAGGCGGCGGCAAAAGAACTTGGTATGACGATCCGTTGGAGCGGCAAAGGCCTGCGCGAGGTCGGTAAAGACGCAAAAGGAAGAATTGTTGTGAGAGTGGACAAGAAATTCTTTCGTCCCTCGGAGGTACGCGATCTGCGGGGTGACGCTTCAAGCGCGCGCAAAGAGTTGCGGTGGAAATCGCACACATCGTTCAAGCAGCTGGTGCGCATGATGGTGTCCGCCGATCTGAAAAATGTCCGTCAGCAAATGCATTAGAATCTCACGCTCCGGATACGCATCTGATTTAAAGGATCCTATCGAGCCCCGCACGATACATGTCCCATATTTTTTCCCGTTCATCTTCTTTCGCGTCTTCCCACGCGCTTATGTAATCGAGCTCAAAACCCGTGTCGTACGCCGCCGCAACAAAATTCTTAAGCCGTCGTTCGTACTCCGGCGTTTTCAGATTTATCCGTAATCGTTCTTTTATGCACGCCGAAAGCGTTGAAGGGTCTGTGTGTTTCAACACATTCGGCAGTTTCAAGATTATTCCTTCCTCGCCGAATTGAATGACGGGAATGTGATGCATCGCCGCCTCCACCATTGCCGTCGAATTCGGCGCAATAACGAGTGACGCTCCTTTGAGAACGGTTTCGCTCGGAATTCTGTAATCAATGAGTTTTATGTTGGGCGTCCCTGCCAAATCCTTTAAATACTCCGGAGGCCTGAAGCCGAGCATGTCAGGGTGATCTTTAACGACAAGCGTATAATCTGCCGGCAGAGACAGGGCAATGATGCGCGCGAGCTCTCGCTGATTCTTGAAATACAGGGCAAACACATCAAGCGTAACCTCCGGCTCAACCTGCAGTGGATAGTATACGTACCTCCCAACGCTCTCCTGCGGATAGTACGAGAAACTTCTGGCAGTGCGCGACCATAATTTCTTAGTGAAGTAATCGCGCAAAATAATACGAGGCGGGCGGCAATCAAGCGAGGGGCCCAGAGTCGCAATACAATCCGTGTGCGGCCGCGTATACCATTCCCATATGCGCCGGAGAGGGGCAAGTTCCATCCGCACTCGCTTGAAGAACGGCTGCGTTTTCCAGCGCCGTACTAAATAATCTTGAATCTTGAGCTTCTTACGAAATTCCGCGATGTATTTCTCCGCCCGTTGTGTATTCTCGCTTGAGGCACCCGCATTCAACGCATCCACGCGTTCATGAAATGCGCCTTCATCTTCATACGGACTCTCCGAGAGTATCCACACGCCGTTCACTCTTGAGTCAACCGCGCACAGAGTTTTAATACCACGCATGCGAGCCATGTGAGAAATCAACAGGTGCGATGGCTCTGCGAGAAGCGGCGCTATGACAGCGTCCGGCTTAAATTCATCGAAAATTTTTCTTACGTATGCATACGCTCCTTGCACATACCGGACAATGTCTTCATCCGACATCTGCTGGCGCCCATTGTAATAAAACTTCTCTGCGTACGAGCGCGTTATCTCCCGCGACCCTGCGACAAGCGGCCAAATGCTTTCAATTCCGAGTTCTTGGTTTATCGCTTCCAACGATGCCGGATTACCTTCGACATACCGCGTAGGATTCTCGAATACTTCATCATTATTGATGAGTATCTCGTAGTGCACGTCTTTCTGCGTCGCATGGAACTCGTGCGCACTCTTCTTATATGTTACTGCGGCAAGTACACATCCTTCCTTGGCGAGTTTCTTCGCAAGGAAATGGCCTATACTGACGCCCCAATTTCTCTGCTGGATTATCAATATTCTTTTCCCATGCATAGTTATTTTGCGAGTAGCCCTAGAGACAAGGGAGTTGCTCGTTTAATGTCCCGCGTTGCACATTTGCCTATTACGCGCGAATAAAACTTCGGCGCTAGCCCGTATCCGGGCCGAATGGAGCGCACGTTTCCCTTAGTGAATTTCTCACCTTTTTTAATATCGCGCACAACATAGAGCGATTTTCGGAATCGGATATTCTCTTTCTCGCCTTTCAAAAGCTTGTACGACGGCGTGCCCATTGCCTGCTCTACAAGACGAATAGATTTAACGAGTTCTATGAATTCTTGCGGTTCCAGCGAGAATGCAGCGTCAGACCCGCCATCTGCTCGAGTAAGAGTAAGATGTTTTTCTATGACACACGCGCCGAGCGCTACCGATGCGACCGCGACATCGTGCGAGAGAGAATGATCCGAAAGTCCCGAGAGAACTTTGAACCGCTTCCGAAGGTCAGGAATCATGGAGAGATTCATTTCCTCTGGTCTTGCGGGATACGCACTAACGCATTGGAGCAGAATTATCTCCGGTGTACCGAATTTCTTGAGCGTCTTAATCGCGAGCTTTATATCGTCTATCGAAGCCATGCCGCGCGACATGATGACCGGCTTTCTGGTCTTCCCTATCCGACCAAGAAGCGGTATATCGACGATCTCGAACGAGGCGACTTTGTACAGCGGCACTTTGAGAGTCTCGAGAAAATCAACAGCCGTCTCATCAAATGGCGTCGAGAAGTACACGAGTCCACGTTTTTTTGCATGGGCAAAAAGCTCCTTGTGCCACTCCCATGGCGTATATGCCTCGCTGTAGAGTTCATAAAGCGTCTTCCCTCTCCACGCCGCATTGGTTTTTACGACAAATTCCGGTGCGTCGGTATCGATGGTCATGGTGTCCGGTGTGTATGTCTGAAATTTGACGGCATCCGCTCCTGCATCCCTCGCCGCATCGATGATGCGCTTCGCACGCTCGATATCGCCGTTGTGGTTGCCGGACAACTCTGCGACAATAAAAACCGGCTGTCCTAAGCCAAGTTTCCTACTCCCAAACTTGAACATGTGGCGATAGTAGCACCGGTCAAGGACTATCGCCACTCGACCATTGGTCGGTCGTCGATCGGATCTTCTGATGGTACTTCTGAAACCGGTTTGAGACCAAGCATACGAGCGACGGATTCCGAAGGTCTATGATCCTTCTTTATGTGCGCCACAATCTTTTTTCCTTTCAAGAATTCGTCCGCAAACCTCTTTACCATCGGCTTACTCAACCTCCTTCCGCGAAATTCCGGAGCAATAGTGTATGAAATCTCAATATATCCATCACGCGCAACATCTGTTCGTATTGTCCCAAGGGGCCTCTCATTTATCTCCACTATATACAAAGCGCGGTGCGAACTTTGCAGTGTTCGCGAAAGCCATTCTTTGTGAGTATCCAGATCAAGCGGACTTTTGTCACGTGAGTTTCTTCTTGTTTCCGAGTCATTCCTCCACTCGAACAACAAGGCCGCATCCGCAACGGTCGCTTTCCTGACAGTTATTTCCTCCAACGCTTTAGACAATTTCATCATGTAGCAAGCGGATCATAGCTTCGTATGAGATTTACCTGTTCTGCACGTTCGGGGAATTTCGCGCAAATAATTTCGATAGCTCTCTCTACCAGTTTCCGATCGCCGGTTATGGAAGAAACGTCGCGATGGTACAGGAAGAGAGACTCGGCAATATATGTGCCCCTCCACGATCCCCACATCCGGAGCAACAGTTCATACTCGGGGAATATCGTGTCACCGACGAAACCGCCTGCGACGCGTAGTTTCTCGCGTCTCCACGCGATACCACCGGCCGGTACCTTGAAAACATCCGAGGCCTTTACGAGTTTCGTCGTACCTTCAAATTCCTCGTGATAATCACCATAGACGTAGTCAATCGATGAGTCCGCGAATTTCGGCATCACTGTGCGAATCGTATGAGAAAACGATTCATCATCGGCATCAAGCAACATAATGACGACTCCTCGCGCCGCTTCAAGACCGGTCTGTGACGCTCCGATGAGACCTTTGTTCTCTTGCTGGATCAATGATATACGTTCGTCCGTGAATGAGCTTAGGACTTCTGCCGTTCCATCGGTTGAACCATCATCCACTACAATGACCTCGTACGGTCCATCAAAATCCTGAGAAAGGGCACTCTCGATGGCACGCCCCAACGTCTTCTTCGCATTGTAGGCGCGAACAATGAACGAGAAGGTTATGCTTGTATTTTGCTCCATAAACTCGGGTTCACGACCGCCCGTTCTATATTTTTAAAATTCTCCTCAAGCTCTCTCATCCACGGTTCCTCTTTCACATCCTGAACGGTCGCTATATTCTCCGTTACCTGTTCTACAGACTCAGCACCAAAGACAATGTGATGCGCCCTCGAACGTACGAAACTAAAAAGAAGCGCCACCTTCGCCGGTGACAGATTGTTTTGTTTTGCAAGTTCGCGTAACTTATCTACATACGGTCGCGTGTGTGCTAGATGCGCCGGTAACATATCGGGCTCCATGACAAGCAGTCCTTGTAAAAACGGGCTTCGCGCAAAGACGGTCACGCTGTTTTTCTTTGCAATGTTCCAAAAATCGGTCTTATCCATTCTCTGGTCAAGAACATTCGAGGGTATCTGAATGTAATCAAGCGCGAGCTCGGCACCTTGAAGCGCCTCTTGTTCATCATACACAGACACGCCGATATTGGAGACCAGCCCCTCTTCCTTCGCTTTCCTCAACCCTTCGACGACATGCGCAAGATACACATACGACGGCGTATGCAGCAGGTAGCCGTCGAGTTTTTGCAGCTTGAGACGCTTAAGAGATCTCTTTATCTCCATGACCACAGTATCCGCCGCTTTTGTTCCATCGGGATACTCGTTCAGAACGTGAGGTTTCATTTTGGATATGATGAATACTTTGTTCTGCACGCCACGGCTTTCGATCCACTCTCCGAGAATGTCCTCCGCACTTCCGTACGCGAAAGCCGTATCGAACGTATTGATACCGCCCTTGAGCGCGGCATCAAGTATTGCAAAAGACTCTCCCTTCGGGGGCTGACCGACAGCGTTATTGAGGCCGTACTGCATGCCAAGCTGGGTCGTACCGAGAACGAGGCGTGATTTAATCATGTGATTGATACATTTCGCATATCATAACCTCACTATAGCTGGCTCTCGCCTGTAATTAAAATTAGGTTTTCTTGGATTGCCAGCTATCCCACTCACTATATATCTTGCTGCGGCGTCACGAAACTCTGCTACAGTAACAGGAATGTTCGGTACTCTGCTCGCCGTCTTCGGCTCCGCCTGTGAGGAAACGGCTAATTCTATTGGCAAATACGAAATTCAAAAACGTACCGCGAGTATTTATACCTTCGGCTTTCTGGCGCTTCTTTTCGGCACTACTTTCCTGCTTGTCGAAGGGTTCGTGCGGCACAATTTGTTTTTTTCACTCGCTTCCCTGCCGACATTCCTGCCGCGCGTAGCCCTCGAGATACTGCAGGCGTACGTAACCGTCCGCGCCATTACGATATCGGATCGAGGCGATTTCGGCTTGGTCAAGACGCTTACTATCCCGTTACTATTGCTTATCGATATCGCGCTCAGCTACACCGTAGCGCCACTACAGATCGTCGGGATGGCACTCATCGTATCTCCCATAGCGTTTCTGCTGTACGTAGAGCGAAGGCAAATCAAAGGGTTGCGCTATCTCCTGATAGGAGCTGTGAACGCGGCGATAACTATTTCGCTCTACAAATACGACATCTCTCATTTCAACTCGGTGGAAGCGGAGCAATCGCTTATCGGTATAGCGCTTATGGTGTATTTTTTCATATTCGCGTACATCAAAGCGGGCGAGAATCCGTTGCGTTTCTTGCGCAAACGCGCATTTGCCGCGCAAGCAACCGCAAGCGGCCTTGCCAATGTCGCAGTGTCGTTCGCCTACTTCTTTGCGCCCGCGTCCATCATTCTTGCCACGCTACGTTCGTCCGCCGTGCTTCTAGCTATTTTGACGGGTCGTCTCTACTTCCGCGAGCGGCACTTCCTTATCCGAATCACACTCTTCGTATTCGTGCTCGTAGGACTCATACTCCTCATTCTGTAGAAACCTTGAAGAAATAAAAACTTCGTGGTACAGTACGTGCGGTCAAAATTGGAGGGTTACGCAGATGACTGGAATTCTCTTCCCCGCCGGACACGGTATTGTCCGTAAGCAGCTAGGCGTGCAGCCCATCAGCATCGCGCTGGTTGGCGACTTACTGGTCGTAAGCTGCTACTTCCAACCCGCGCTTCTGGTCGCCACCGTCAGCCATACGCCAGAGGGCGTATGGCTGAGAGACGTCCGAAAGATTCAAGGCGCTCTCATGCCGGATGGCACGAGCAAGCGCTTCTTCCCGGATGTTCTGCAGCCGATCGACGCAAACAGGATGCAGGCATGCCTCATCTTTTCGTCCACGCATTTCGGGCTCTTCCGGAATGAAGAGCGTGTCGTCCATCACGTCGAGCAACGTGGTGAGCGGTGGCACTATGAAGGCGCCGAGAGTCTGCCAGAGAGTAGCCTCGACTGGGTCTTCTCGGCGATGCGCGATGCAGACGGCACCATTGCTACTATCGAGTGCGACAAGGCGCTCGAACAGTGGTCGCTCTGCACGTACGGCAAGCGCGGGCCGACAATACACGGTGTGGCGCCGTGGACATACGGCTTCGCGCAACTGCCGAATGGCGCGTATGTGACGATCTGCCAACATCGAGCTGATGCGCCCGGCATCTACGTGGGCGACAAACGCATAAACGCCGACGTGAGCGGGACGGGCATCGCTCTCCTTGAAGACGGCGCAAAGGGAGCCCTCGTCACCTCGTACGGCCAGGATGTTCCCGGTCCGCTATGGGGAGTTCCCGGCGAACTCATCTACGTGCCACCTGAGGGGCTTCGTCTGTAACCTCGTCCAGTGCGCACGGTTCTTTCTTGGGGCCCTGCTTTAGCGGGGCTCCTTGTTTTTTTAATTCAATCTCTGAAAATTGGTGTGCTACGGAGCCCTCTAGTGATTTTTTCCTATGATCTCGCGGATTTTTTTCACGACATATTCTTGGTCACGACGAGCGAGAGTTGGGTATAGCGGAATGGATATTGCCTGCGCCGCATAAGTTTCCGCACTCGGACACAAACCCTTCCGATATCCGAGCGAGCGGTAGTACGGATGAAGATAGACGGGCAGATAATGTACTTGGACGCCGATACCTGATGCTCGCAGTGCCTCAAATACACGATCTCGTATGCGCTTGTCGACACGGATAACAAAAAGGTGGTGCGCAGAATTCTCAAGTCCCGCACGCGAGGGCAATGTGATGCCTGGAACATCGGCTAGCAACTCAACATAACGTTTCGCGGCAATACGGCGCGTCTTGATAAACCGATCGAGTTTTTTCATCTGGCTCGTCCCGAGCGCGGCTTGGATGTCGGTGAGTCGGTAATTGTAGCCAAGAATCTGCATCTCCTGGTGCCACGATGCGTGCGTCTTGTTTTTCAATTTTTTCGGGTCACGCGTCAGCCCGTGCGTGCGGAACATCTGAAGCTTCTCGTAGTATGAACGATCGTCTGTGAGGATAGCTCCGCCCTCGCCTGTCGTAATGGACTTCACGGGGTGAAAGCTGAACATGGTCATATCGGCAAACGTGCCCAGCTTTTTGCCCTTGTACGAGGCGCCGAGTCCCTGNNGCGAACGTGAGCGCGGGCATAACGACCTCATCGCCGTGCCCTATACCAGCGGCAAAATACGCCGCGTGCAACGCCGCAGTGCCTGATGAAAAGGCGACGCAATAGCGCGCGCCACTGTAACGCGAGAGTGAGCTCTCAAATTTGCCGACTTCCGGCCCCTGTGTCAGGAAGGGAGAACGAAGTACTTTGGAGACCGCCCGAATATCGTCCTCGTAAATCGTTTGCCGCGAGTACGGCAGCTTCATACTTTCAGGATCTTCTTGACATGCGAGCGCGAAAGCAAGAATTGCGGAGCGTTACTGACATAGACGAGACCTTTCGGGAACGGCTTTGCTTTCGGATAATATTTCTTCGCAGTCCACGGATGGAACTCGGGCGCGATTACGTACATGTCGCCGAGGTCTTTGGTGCGTAGCGCTTCATGCTCTGTGATCAAAATTTCGTGCAATTTCTCACCAGGACGAATACCTATAACTTGCATCTTGCACTTTGGCGCAAGCTCGCGCATGACATCCTCGATGCGCAAACTCGACATTTTCGGCACAAATATCTCGCCGCCTTCCATAGTCCCAAGGATTTTCGTGACAAGCTTCATAATATCCTCGATATGGAGCCAGAAGCGCGTCATGCGTTCATCGGTGAGAGAGAGCGTCCCCGTTTGTTTTTGCTTTTCTATGAGCTCAACCAAGGAGCCGCGGCTACCGATGACGTTGCCATAGCGCACCACGCTGATGAGCGTCTTTCCGGTGCGTCCGCGGTAGGAATTTGCCGCAACCGCAAGGCGTTCTGCGCACATCTTGGTCGCACCGTAGAGATTGATGGGTTGCACCGCCTTGTCTGACGAGATGAAGAGGACGCGCTCGACATCTCGCTCAAGGGACGCATCGATAACATTCTTGGTGCCGATGATGTTCGTCTCGATGGCTTCGGAGGGATTGTACTCAAGAGCCGGCACCTGTTTCAAGGCCGCCGCATGAATGACGATGTTGACTTGATGGAAGGCGCGCATGAGGCGCGTACGGTCGCGTATGTCGCCGATGAAGAAGTCCAATCTTTTGTCTGC
>DPYD01000028.1 GCA_003545515.1 Candidatus Kaiserbacteria bacterium
CAGGCACCGCGTCGCTATACACGAGAAGCTCCGTATCCGCAGGAATATGGCATCCGTCCTCTCCTATCCAAACCTGCATGTCCCTTTCTGCGAGCAATTTCGTCGTGGGCGTTCCTTCCCTATCCGACCCGCTAACGATTTTTCCCTGATACTGAAAGAATTGCGCCAATGCCGACATTCCGATGCCGCCAATGCCGACAAAATATACACGCAATGCCTCTGTCATGTTTCGAGCATATCACAGGCCCTGTTGCCGCGCGTGAATGCAGGTTACAATTAAGATGTGAAAGCAACACTGAAGCCGGCGAAGTTTAATTTTGAAGATATGAAAGCGGGGGCGACTAATGCCGACCCTGGAGTGCGGAAAGATGTATTCATTAGATACTTTGAACAGTTTGGAGAATTCCCCTCATATTTATTTGACAACGAAAATGGCATTGACGACCTACTATCCCAAACTATCGAAGACCTGAAAAAAGATCCTACTATAACAGTCGCCATGAAAAAAGGTATCGACATTCTTCTTGGTCGACTTCCTTCGCCAGACTTTGCGCTGTCGAAACTTGCCTAAGGCGCTAATTTATCTACAAGTGTGAGAAATTGGTCGTTTCTGTCATACTCGTTTTTGAACATACCGAATGAGGCAAAGGCGGGACTAAATAACACAGCGTCACCCGGCTTGGCAAGTTCGAGGGCCTTGTGCACTGTTTGGTCGAGTGAATCGTAAGGACCATGAGTAGAAGCTTCTAGCTTATAGCTTCTGGCTTCCAAGAGGCGCGAGGTGCCGGTGCCGGCAAGCAGAATAACAACTTTGCAGATTTTGTTTATTTCCGCAACTAACTCGCTCATGTCGAGCCCCTTATCCGCCCCTCCCACTATAAGAATAATGTTCGGTTTACGAAACCGAACATCGGAAAGAGCGCGAAGGGCGGCGACAACAGCCTCCGGCGTCGTCGCGTTGTTGTCATTGTAGATTTTCACGCCGCCCACTTCGCGCACTAATTGCAAGCGACCTTCTACACCTTCAAACGATTCGAGGCTTTCTCTGATCTCATCGTCGGATAAACCGAGTGCTTGCAGGGCAGTCGCGGCAAATGAGGCATTCTCCCGATTGTGTTCTCCGAGTACTTTAAGTTTCCAAGCGTACGGGAGTGACTCGGGAATAATCGGATCAAGCGGCAGAGCGTTCGCGTGAGCTCGCTCTGCGACTGACGCGCCCGCAATAAAAACATCGCCGGGCTTCTGGAAGCGGAATATATTTGCTTTGTCGGAAAAGTACGCATCCATATCTCCTCTGTAGTAGTTAAGATGATCCAGCATAAGATTCGTAATGACCGCAACACGCGGGCTTATCTGCAGATCGCCAAACCCTTGCAGTTGCCACGAGTCAAGCTCGAGAACACAAATATCGCCTTTCTGTACTTCTGGCAACATTGAGAGTGTAGATTTGCCTCGAATATTGCCGCCGAGAAAGACTTTTCTTTCTCGCCCCGCCGTGCCCGCCGTAGCCTCTGGCGAAGGCTGGGAGCTTTGTCGAGGGGCTGTATGCTTCAACACATGGAAAATCATATGTGCGACTGTGGATTTGCCGCGCGTACCCGTTACGCCGACGATCTTCGCTCCAGCATCAGTTGCGTATTTCGTAAAAAGTGCTGTCGACATATATACCGGTACCCCTGCAGCACGCGCGGCTGCGATCTCCGGCGAATTGAGTTGCACTCCCGCTGCCTTGATTATCATGTCTGCGGTAATGAAATCTTCGATTTTATGTCCTCCGAGATGAAATTCGATGTTTGGGTATTTCTTCAAACGCGCTACGGATTCAGCAAGCTCAACCTCAGTCTTTTTGTCGGTCACCACTATATTCGCTCCACAGTGGGCCAAAAATTCGGCATCCCCAACGCCACGGCCGAGAAGACCGAGGCCGAGTAGTGTTATCCGCTTACCCTCAAAGAAATGCCGATACTCTTGCATTGAATCACTATATCACTGCCCTTCTTATAAAATGACGCGACGCAAATGCATTGGAATGTGTACGAGAATGTCATGAGGAATAGTGTCGCACTTTTTTGCCATATTTTCGATGGAATTTGGGTCGTTGGACTGATTGCTCATGATGAGGACCGATGAACCCTCATGAACATTCGGAACATTAGTAACATCGCACACAGACATATTCATGCTGACTCTGCCAAGAAGCGGTGCGGCGATACCGTTAATAAGAAAACTCCCTGTATTAGAAAGCCGACGGTCCACTCCTTCAAAATATCCGACAGGAACTGTCGCAATCCGGGTTGTACGCTGCGTGGTAAATGTCCGCGCATATCCCACTGTTTCCCCACTTTCTACTGTGCGTACATCGCTTACAACCGACCGCATACTGAGAACGGGCGAGAGAGAAATTGGTAGGTTGCCCGAGTTCATTCCATAGAGCGCAATACCGGTGCGACCTACGTTTGCATTCATTTTATCCGCGTCTCCAAACCCTGCTGAATTCGCCAAGTGATAATAACGAATTCGAGAGATTCTGTTTTGAAATATCTCCGCAATGACGTTCCATTTCTCTATTTGTGCTCCGGTTATTGTGGAGTTCTCGTTTTCGGCATCCGCCAAATGGGAGAAAATTCCTTCGATGAAAAGTTCGTTGCGCGACGCTATCTTAATGACATTTTCGATTTCCGTTGGCAGTATGCCTTGACGATGCATGCCGGTATCGAATTTAACATGAACACGCTCATGCACTCGTTTCTCCCAGAGCTCTTCCATCTGTTTCAACGAAGCAATCGTGAAGGAAATATCTTTATATCTGTTTTTTACTATCGTGGCAGTCGGGGTAAATCCTAAAACAAGAAGCGGGTGTATGATGCCCACTCCACGCAATACTTTGATCTCGAAGTACGAGTCGACGCAGAAAAACGGGATATTGTCTGCTTTATCCAAGAGAGTAGCAATAGGTTCAAGGCCGTGTCCGTACGCGTTGCTTTTTAGGACAGGAGCGACCTGCCACTTCGGAGCGAGCGAGTGGATGGCATGCAGATTGTTAAGGAGAGCAAACTTATTGAGTTCAACCGTAATGAGAGGAGGATCGTTTCGGAATTGTCGCCACGTTCGTAGATTCCGCAGCAAAGCATGGGGCATTGTGAAAGAATACCATTTGACTTCCCTTTCTTTAAATATCGTAGTCACTTATCCACCTTGCCCGTACACTAAGTTTGCCGTAATTTCTGGCCGTGGTAATACAGATAACACTGTTTAAGCCATCTGTCCGATATCTAATGCAGGGCACGTCGCATATAGCATAAGAGGCGACGGCAAACTTAGTGTGCGGGCTTGCGTGCTTATACATTTTGTATCGGAGCGCAATATCCACTTGCGCAGTGCAATATGTGAACTACAATGCGCATCCACGTTTGATTGTGGAAGTGAGGTGACCCGCCTGCGCGAGGCAGTATGCTCGCTCCGGCGAGGCGAAAGCCCGCTTCGTCGAGACTTCGGCGAGGCAAGGAATTCCTCCACTGTGCCGCAACGGTAATGCCCGTTTACCCTGAGAGAAATCGAAGGGTCGGGATAAGTCCGGTCTTCAATCAAACGGTATCCCGAGCAGGAGAGACCGTGTATGCCGAGAGGCACGCGAGTAGAAATCTCCGCTCGGACGGAGATTTTTTCGTATGCGCGCACATAAAACATTGTTAATTCTTATCGTAATCATCCTGTTTGGAGCTATTTTTGCATATGTCATATCTCCAACGCAGATCGACCTAGAACCGCAACCGGAAACGCGGGACATTGTCACCTCATCCCCTAGAGAAAACGCGTCAAGAAAAGTTGGCGCAGATATTCCCGTCAGTACGGAAATTCCCAAGAAAATCGGGGAATCTGTCGCGACACCGTACATTCTCCAACGCTTATCACACACGATACCCGTCCTTTCTCGAGCAACCGTTCTTGAAGCGATGGAGGAATATGCCGGGGCGAACACGGCATTCGTTTTTTCCGGTCAGGATTTCCCGAGTCTCGGACTTTTCGTAGATGAAATAAACGGCCTCAAGAACGCCGGCGGCTTTTACTGGACCCTTTTTATCAATAACACGCTCTCCGAAAAGGGCGCGTCATCAGCGGAAGTGAAGCCCGGCGACGTTGTGGAGTGGCGGTACCAAAAAGGCATATGAGTATTCGCGCGCGCACATTGGTTATTTTATCAGTAGTTCTTTTCTTCCTCGTACCAGTTCCGCCGGCATTCGCGGCTCTTCCTTCTGTCAACGTCCCGAAAGATTGCACGGTTACCGATACCGACAGCGCCTCGCACTCGTATTCCGGGACCTATCTTGGCATCTGCGCGCTCGAAGCGGCAAGAGCGCAAGGCGCCATACAGGCGTATACGCTCCAGAATTTCTCGTTCGGTCTCTTCCTCGCGAGCATGAACGGAATTTCACCATCCGACACGGAA
>DPYD01000001.1:0-227 GCA_003545515.1 Candidatus Kaiserbacteria bacterium
TAAAAGCTTCCGCAATTTCTCAACAAGGGATTCCGCCTCTTCCTGTATACGTCGGCGTGAGATAATGCGCGCAAAAGCTGGCACGGCCTCTTCCGCAACAAGTACGTCAAGGCGCACCACGTCCGCGTCGCGCAACCCCGCGAGCTCATACGAAAGCGAGGCATAACCTGATGACACACTCTTCAGACGATCAAAGAAGCCACGCATCAATTCTCGCAACGGCATCT
>DPYD01000001.1:337-4030 GCA_003545515.1 Candidatus Kaiserbacteria bacterium
ACAAGCGAAAGGCCAAACTCGCGCCGCAGGCGCTCTATGACAATCTCAAGATGAAGCATCCCTAAGAAACCACACCGAAATCCCTTTCCCATAACGCCGGACGATTCTTCCTCATAGGAAAGCGAGGAGTCAGAGAGCCGCAGTCGCTCGAGAGACTGACGAACAGTAACAAGATCATCTTGGCTTTCCGGATACACGGATGCCCAGATAACGGGGGTTGGCGAACGATATCCAGGGAGGGGCTCAGCACCTCCACGAGCCGCGATTATTGTGTCGCCCACGGAAGCGATGCCGGGTTTTTTTATGCCTGTGACGATGTATCCTATCTCCCCTTCACTCAAAGTCGCGCGCGGGAATTCCCCCGGCCTCAAGACCCCGACTTCAAGCGCTGTAAAGTCGGCGTATGCGGCGGCAAACCGGACGGTGTCGCCCTTTGTAACGTGACCTCCAAAAATGCGCGCGTAAATGATGACACCGCGATGGTCTGAATATCGAAAGTCGAACACGAGCGCCTGCGTCTTATCACCCGATATCTTCGGAGGTGGTACCCTCTCGACGATTGTATCAAGTAACTCTTTGACGCCTTGACCCGTTTTACCGGACGTAAGCAGTACGTCTTTTTCGGGACAACCGAGAAGAAGCGCTATCTCGTTTTGAATATCGCTAATGCGCGCGTTCGGCGCGTCTATCTTCGAAACAACGGGAATAATAACTAGATCTAACTCTTTCGCGACGGATAATACGGAAAGCGTCTGTGCTTCAACACCCTGTGTTGCATCTACTAGAAGCACCACGCCTTCCACGGCCGAGAGCGCACGCGAAACTTCGTATGCGAAATCCACATGCCCAGGAGTATCTATTAAATTCAATATGTATTCTTCTTCCAGTCCTGAACTGTTTGAGGTACGCCAGAGCATCCTAACAGGTTGCATCTTTATCGTGATGCCACGCTCACGCTCCAAATCCATTTGGTCTAGGACCTGCTCTTGCATCCGTCGCGGCTCGATAGTACCTGTAAGCTCGAGCATTCGATCTGCCAAGGTACTTTTACCGTGGTCGATGTGGGCGATTATGGAAAAGTTTCTTATGTTCAACGTCATATGCGATTTTTTTGTATTCCTTGAAACTGAGAACGATTATTGAGATCTAGACGGACCGATGTCTTCAGCAGAAGCGGCAACGGTAATCTCCCCTTCCGTTTGAGGAGTGCGCCAGAGTTTCGAACGTATCGCCTCCGCCGTCTCTCTATATTCACGGTTACGTAAGAGCCAATATGCGAGCGCCGTTACTATAATGCCTGTAGCGCCGCCCGCAAACCCCCGCAGGAAAACAGAAACAAGCGTTGAGGTTAATGTGAGTGGACCGACCGCAACAAGCATCATGTATGCTCCCGCGCCGCCCGCGAGAGCCGCCAGTATGCTTTCAAAGAATGTGCGGCGCACCGCGGAGAAGAATCCTCCAAACTGATATTCGAATAAGAGCGCGAGAGTGAAGGCGGCTAGTATGGATATCGACGCATACGCGAGTGCTAGCGCCATGACCGAGGTCCCGGTAAGCTCCTCGACGCGTAGGATCGCTTCGACAAAGTTGAGAATGGACGCATTCTGGAATGCGCGGAGATACAGGACACCCGAGACCAACGTGCCCGTGGCCCCCGCGAGCGCCACCAGAAGCGGTACGAGTGTGCGACCGGCCGCGTAATATCCCCGAACGAGAAGGAGCGTTAAACCCTGTGCCGCTAAAGAGAGTGAGAAGAGGGCTAACGCGGCGGAGGTCAAGCGCGTATCCGTCCAATCGAAGGCACCAGAGCCCAAAACTACTCGTACGATATGCGCGCGCAAGACTACGATAAGTGCAATCGCCGGAAGGGACCAGAATAAAACGTGCCGTGCGGCAATTGCCACGTGCCTCACGAACTCATTCTTTTGGCCACCTGCATACGCCGCCGCCAATGTAGGGAACGCGGCCACTGAATACGAGGCGCCGATAATAGAGAGGGGCACGTTGTTTAAATTGAACGCGAACATGAAAACCGCAATGGATCCAGGAGCAAGCGTGGCCGCGAGAGCGGTTAGGCCCACGAACGCGATCTGATTCACGGATAGCGCGAGCGCGCGCGGAACAGAAATCAAAACGGTGCGCAACAAAGCGCGCGACTCGACGATTCGAGGAATACGAAGAAAAAAGCCATCAGCAACAATTGAAGGAACCTGTATGCCAAGGTGGAAGCTGGCGCCGATAACTACCCCCCATGCGAGACCCGGCAACCCCCATAAAGGGTACAGTAGTACAATGCCGCCGATGATCCCTAGGTTGTATAGAATGGGTGAAAGCGCGTACAACCCATATCGGGCGCGTACTTGTGTTATTGCGGCAAGAATGTTTGAAAGTCCCAGGAGAATCGGCTGAAGAAGCATTATGCGCGTCAAAGTAACGAGTATTTCAATATGCCCGCTTTCCACGAACCGCGGAAAAAGAATCTCAAGAATGGAGGGGGCCAATAGAGCGGCAAGACCTGCAACCGCAACTGCCAGCACGGAAAAACCGGTAACAATGGTATCTATGTAATCTTTTTCTCCGTCTTTCCCGCGGCTTACGAGTTCCGGGATAAGTATATAAACCGAGACGAGAGCTCCTATCGCGACGAAAAGAAGGTCAGGTATGCGGAATGCGGCGTAATAGATGTCGAGTTCATACCCTGCGCCGAACGTATGCGCAAAAAGACGATCCCTCAAGAGCGCTAAGAGAGAAGAGAGTAGTGCCGCTCCAGCAAGTATTGAAACGGCGCGCTCAAGTGTCGAAGCTTCGGAAGAAAGAAATCGAAACCCTGCGGCAATTCTTGGCATCGCTCCTGCGCTAACTTTGGTATTATTTTCTTTTTGCATATATTTCTTCACATCGTCGCAAAAAACGTGTCTTTATGAACCAAAACGTATATCGGCAAAAAAGAAACACCGCTCTCGGTGTTGAGGTGATTATACCCCTGACGATCTATTGGTCTACCGCATTATTATCAGAGGGGGCAAAAGGATTCTCGCCTTTTTCGAGTCTCGCGAGCATTTCCGGAAGTGACGTTACGGAAGGATTCAGAGCAATAACTTCTCGAAGCGCCGTTCGCGCGTCGTCGAATCTTTCTAGCGCCGCATACGAGGCACTTAGGAGAAAGAGTGCATTTGCATAATCATTCTTGAGTCCTACCGCGCGTCCAAGAGCGGCGGTCGAGTTCTCATACTTGCCGCTCACATAATATATAGTGCCGAGATTGTACCAACCAAGCGGATCTTCCGGCACGACACGTACGACTTCTTCCGCGCTTTTTGCCGCCTCCGCAAGATTTCCTGCACGCGCGTCGATCTGGGAAAGAAGGAAAAGCGCCATGGCGAGATTTGGCTTGAGTTCAAGCGCGCTCAAAAGATTAGCGCGCGCAGAAGATTCATCTTTTTTCAACAGATCGAGTTGCGCCAACGCTAATAGAGGGTATGGATTAGTCGTACTACTCTTCCGCGCCTCTTCATATGCAGAACGTGCGCGCTCTTCGGCGCCTTCGACACCAACTCCTGCAAGTTCTCCGTAAAGTCGAGCGAGCGAGAGCCAGTTTTGATAGTTAGTGCTTTCTATGGATACCGCGGTGAGACCATGCTGTATAGTCGATGTCAGAATATTTTGAAGCTGTGTGCGAGCTTCACTGCTCTC
>DPYD01000001.1:4050-4336 GCA_003545515.1 Candidatus Kaiserbacteria bacterium
TCACGGAACCAGTCAAAAGTTCCCCTGCAACGAGGAACCCAAAGAACATGAACGTGAGCGCGGAGAGCGCGGGGCCAGGAACGTACAGTACGTGGTACGCCGTTAAATACACTGCCGCCCCTACAAGTAGCGAAAGCGTGACGTTCGCTTTTGAGGATTCGGCGCGACGACGCATAAGACTCAGAACGCTCATGAGAAGCGCGAGAATTACCGCTCCCCATGCGACAACGCCCAAAAGACCGACTGTCACGAACGACGTCGGTATAAACCCGACCCCGGAATAAAA
>DPYD01000001.1:4403-4803 GCA_003545515.1 Candidatus Kaiserbacteria bacterium
CGCCAAATTCCCTTTGTGGAGTACGCACTTCCGCCATATCGCCAGGCGACATTCGAGTTGTAACACCCGCACCTTCCAAAGGAGAAGAGTCGCGGCGCGATGTAATCCAAAGATATGCGCCGTACGCCGCAGAAAGTGCAGAGATACCAATCCAGACGTCGCGGAAATTTACGACAACAAGAAGCAATGCTGATATGCCGGCAATACAGAAGAGAAAACATTTCCACCAACGACTTCCAACAAACGACGCGGAAAGAAGCGCAAGTGAAAGGAACAAAAGAAGGCCCAGGAAAATACCGAGGTCATGCCAACCGCCAACAACACTTGCCGTCCGCGCTATCAGAACATCTCCGAACGTAAACGAAGGGTACGCAAGGCGAACGAGCTGGAACAAAAGCGC
>DPYD01000024.1 GCA_003545515.1 Candidatus Kaiserbacteria bacterium
GCGATGACGCGGGAGGTCGGAGCAAAACATGATTCCATATTCCTTTTTCCCGCGCGCCAGTACGTAACGCCAAAAGACGTTGTCGAAGCGGCGCTCGCGGACATCAAGCAGGAACTCGAAGGACGACTAAAAACCCTCGATTCGGAGGGGAAGATTTTGGAAGCGGAGCGTCTGAAGCGAAGAACGCGCCAGGACACAACAATGATCCGCGAGTTTGGTTATTGCAATGGTATAGAAAATTACTCGCGCCATTTCGACAGAAGAAAGCCAGGAGAACCGCCGTATACGCTCCTTAGTTACTTTCCGAAGGATTTCTTGACCATAATAGATGAATCGCATGTGACAATCCCGCAGATAGGTGGCATGTATGCGGGCGACCGAGCGCGGAAGAATACGCTAGTGGAGCACGGTTTTCGTCTACCTTCAGCAATCGACAATCGCCCGCTCATGTTCGACGAATTTTTAGCGCGTACGGGACAGACGGTATATACGTCCGCGACACCGGCTCAATATGAGCTTGAAAAGAGCGGAACGCCTGTACAACAGGTGATTCGTCCGACGGGGCTCGTGGACCCGCAAATAATTGTTCGCCCGATTGTTTCGAGTGCCGACTATGCCGGGCAGGTGAAAGACTTCATCGCGGAGGCTGAGGGTGTAACAAAGCGAGGCGTGCGTTCGATGGTGACTGTCTTGACGAAAAAAATGGCAGAAGATCTAACGCAATTCCTCGTCGAGCGCGGTGTGAAGGCACGCTACATTCATAGCGACATAAAGACGATAGAGCGCATCGAAATACTCACTGATTTTCGTAAAGGAAAGTTTGACGTACTCGTCGGCGTGAACCTTCTGCGCGAAGGATTGGATTTACCGGAAGTAGAGCTCATCGGGATCTTGGACGCCGACAAGGAAGGATTCTTGCGGAGCGAAACCTCACTCATCCAGACCATCGGTCGCGCGGCGAGGAATGTCCACGGACGCGTCGTTCTCTATGCCGACAGCATGACGGGCTCCATGGAGCGTGCGATAGGCGAAACGAATCGTCGTCGTGAGATCCAACTCGCGTACAACAAAAAGCACAAGATAACACCGAAGACCATAGTCAAACGTATTCATGACATCATGGGAGACATTGAGCGTTCTCGTAAGAGAGCGATTACGGAGCTTGTGAAGCTGGACGTCTCGGCGTATGGCGGTGACAATGTGAAGCTCATCAAAGAAAAACGCCGCCAAATGCACGACGCCGCTGACAGACTGGATTTCGAGACGGCCGCATTGATACGAGATGAGATAGCGACACTCGAAGGCCGGAAGAAATAATATGTTCTGCAATGTTCAGCAAAAGAGTCGAATCCAGCCCCAGTTTTGCAAGGTGAGTTTTATTAGGGAAAGAAGTCGAAGGCATGCCTTTGACCGCTCGAATTTACCTATATTGCGATGCAAAACTGGGGCTGTAGAGACAGCCGCTCTTATTCGTGATGAAATTAGAACGTTGGAAGAAGAGGCGAAAAGTAAAAAGAAAACCGTATGAGTTTGGAGATACAAAAACATGTTCCGCTTGCGCCGCTCACCACCTTCAAAATAGGCGGCGAGGCAAAATATTTTGTCGAGGTAAGCAATGAGAGAGAGGTCAAAGAAGCAATTCAGTGGGCGAGAGAAAAAAGCACACCGTTCGTCATTCTTGCCGGAGGCAGTAACGTGCTTATACCTGACAAAGGATTAGACGCACTCGTTATACGAGTAGTGGGAGATGATCATACGATAGGCGGGAATCTACTTGATGCGAATCCCGGCTGTAACCTGTTTTCGCTCATTCGTGTTCTTGGCGAGAAAGGACTTGGCGGATGGGAAAAGTTGGCGGGTATTCCGGGTTCAATCGGTGGAGCTGTCAGGGGGAATGCAGGAGCTTTTGGTTCGGAAATAAAAGACTTTCTTGAACGTGTGAAGGTCTTTAATATTAAAACGGGCGAAATTCGTGAGTTTGGAAATGCGGAGTGTGAATTTGCGTACCGCGACAGTTTCTTC
Organism: Candidatus Kaiserbacteria bacterium; assembly: GCA_003545515.1. Classification (GTDB taxonomy): domain Bacteria; phylum Patescibacteriota; class Minisyncoccia; order Phycocordibacterales; family UBA2100; genus UBA10103. The sequence goes on from DPYD01000024.1 coordinate 2,023, forward strand.
AAGAAAAATCCTGAGTGGGTCATCGTACGTGTCTTTATCAGATTGCAGTCCATCGAAACATCAGAGAGCCAGAGATTAACGGATGAGACCGTTGCCGAACGTGAAAAACGGCATATTCAAAACGTTCGCGCGGCGGGCTCGTTCTTTATGAATCCTGTCGCATCGCCGGAAGTCGTTCTTATGTTCGAGAAGGAGAAGGGAGTGAAATCTCGTGGCGGGCGCGTGCCGGCAGGCTGGCTTATTGAAAAAACCGGTATGAAGGGTTCCTCAGTAGGAGATGCACAGGCATCACTCCGGCACCCGAACTACATCGTAAATAACGGTAATGCCACCGCATCCGATGTTCTAGTGCTTGCCGGCAATATAAAAAGAGAAGTGCGAGAACAACTAGGAGTTGAGCTTCAAGAAGAAGCTGTGATTTTTAATTTTTAAGAGGATTTTTATCAGGCGGGTTAAGGTGGACATCCAATATTAGGATTTGCGCAAGTTTGTCGGCAGTATCTTTGCTTATCCCACAGACACAGAAATACTGCGCGATGACGTCGAGTTTCTCCTTATCCAATGGTCGCGGTGATTCCCATCGCCTGAGCACAGCTTTTATCGCAACGGATAACAACATTTCAGGTGTAGTATTATCAGGAAATTGTTCTGTTTTCCGGCCAACCGCAATTTCCGCTATGGCTTTTTCACGAAGAGCTTGAGGGATTATTTCGATAGGATTGTATTTTTCCTTCGGCTTGTCGATACCCATACTCCCATTATAACGTGTGGTAGTATATTATCTATGACGTTTGAGGCATACGCATCTCGTCCGCACGAAAAGATGAAAGACGTACTCATGACGCCCGATGCAATCGGCCCGACAATTCACTACTACATGATCCGCGGCGGTTCCAAAAAAAGGAACATTACCGTGTGGGAATCGGGAAAAGTGGGTGTTGAATACATCAAAACCTACGGCCACTATCACGTGGGCAATTTGGATGAGACGTACTGGATACTCCACGGCGAAGGCGTCGCGCTTTTGCAGAAGATGGTGGAAGAGAATGACACGCCTGTGCCTGATAGGATCGAGGAATTCAAAGCAATCAAGGTCAAAGCAGGTGATTCTGTCTACATGCCATCGGGTTATGGGCATTTGGTCGTGAATACGGGAAAGGAATGGCTCGTCACGGCAGACGATAGTCCCGTCGAAGGTACGGGCGATTCCGCTTCAATGCCGGGGCACGCCGATTACGAACTCGTCAAAAAAATGCGAGGATTTGCGTATTACGTCGTAGAAAAAAACGGCGCTCCTGTGCTGGTCCCGAACAAACTTTACAAGGAAGTGCGGAACACCGATTTTGGTTCTTTAGTACTTGCCTAATCCAGGTATTGACATAGAAACCGTTTGTTGGGAGTATTTCGCGGGCTCTATCACCTAGCCGCTTGAATGTGGCAAAGGCGCTGAAAATCGGCTGTGCGACCTTGAGTAGACAGGATCAAAAGGGACAATCGCACTTAGACAGGGCTAGCAACCCACCGATGCGTCTTCAGGAAGAGCGCGTACAAGAAAGAGAGGGTACCGCTACCTAGGCATGACGTCATAAGGGGACATCCTCCCACATTGTTCCGCTGTCCCCTTATGATTATTTTCTGGTTCCCTAATCATTTTTTAAAATAACAGTTGTGATATAGTGCCCGCACCTACCCCCTCGGGCAAACGAGGGGCTGGCTTTGTATTCAACTTATCTATTTTTGANNTCCGGAAGCGGAAAGTCTTCGCTTGCGTTTGATACGATTTTTGCAGAAGGTCAGCGGAAATATGTTGAATCGCTTTCCGCCTACGCGCGACAATTTTTGCGACAGATGCAGAAGCCTGATGTAGACGAGATTTCCGGCCTCTCGCCTGCCATATCCATTGACCAAAAATCTCGTTCCAACAATCCGCGTTCGACGGTCGCGACGATTACGGAAATATATGATTATCTGCGTGTTCTTTATGCTCGCGTTGGGAAGGCGCATTGTCTTGAATGCGGGCGCGAGGTGCGCAAACTATCTAATGAGGAAATCCTCGACACCGTGCTCGGCATCGTTGACGAGGCGCGAAAAGGCAAAAAACACAGAGAACCGTTCTCTGTGGATTCTAAGAAAAAAAAGCTGATTAAAGGTGTATCAGGGGACAAAATTCGCATCTCGTCCCCCGTCGTTGTCGGTAGAAAAGGTGAGTATTACCAATTACTCTACGACTTGTTGAATAAGGGCTTTGAGAAAGTAGTGGTGGACGGCGAGGAGAAATCACTTCGCTCCCGAATTGAGCTCAAGAAACATTTCAAACACTCCATTGATGTTGTGGTGGACGAAATATTCGTATCTGAATTTTCTGATGATCCAAAGGGTGCGAGAGAGAGGGCGGCAGAGGCCATAGAACGTGCGTTACACGAATCCGAAGGACTTGCGAGGATAACTGATCCGTTCGGAGAGGAAAAGGTTGTTTCGGCAAAATTTATGTGCCCGTATGACGGCTTCTCGTTTCCTGAAGTTGAGCCACGGTTATTTTCTTTCAATTCTCCCTATGGCGCGTGTCCGGAGTGCAAGGGTCTCGGCACGAAATATTTTTTCGGTGACGAGCAATGCCTCGTTTGCAATGGAAAACGCTTGAGGCCGGAAGCTCTAAATGTTTTCCTAGGAAACGTGAAAGAGGGGGTAGGTAAAAAGTCCGCGAAAGGAACAGATATAGTTCATCTGTCCTCCCTATCTATTGCCGATGCGCAGGTATTTTTTGCCACGCTTACGCTCACGAAAAAAGAAGAGGAAATATCACGCGTGATAATAAAGGAAATAACAAGTCGTCTGCAATTCATGCTCAATGTCGGTATCGACTATCTCACGCTCGACAGAAAGGCGAACACACTCTCCGGTGGCGAGGCACAACGCATACGGCTCGCCTCACAACTCGGGAGCGGACTCGTGGGGGCGCTCTATGTTCTCGACGAACCGACCATCGGGCTCCATCAGCGCGACAACGACCGCCTCATTACGACCTTGAAACACTTGCGGGACTTGGGCAATACCGTGCTTGTAGTCGAGCACGACGAAGACACTATTTACGCGTCGGATTACATCATCGATTTGGGGCCGGGAGCGGGGACGCACGGCGGCGAAATCGTCGTGTCGGGCTGGCTTGAGGATTTACTCACGGCAAAAATGAATAAGAGCGATTCGAGGACGCTCGCGTATCTACGCGAAGAAATAGCGATAGAAATACCCGAAAAACGCCGCACGGCGGACAGAGGAAAGCTCAAAATTCGCGGTGCCTCGAAATTCAATTTGGAAAAAGTGAATGTAGACGTGCCACTCGCAAAATTCGTGTGTGTCACCGGTGTCTCGGGAAGCGGCAAGTCGACGTTCCTCTATGAGATACTGCACCGCAATTTGCAGGCGCGCTTCGACAAACGCTACCGAAGTGCCCGCGTCTACAACTGCGCGGAGTTCTCAGGATCCGATTACCTCGGGCGCGCCATTCTTATCGATCAGTCACCGATAGGCCGTACGCCGCGCTCGAATCCGGCGACCTACACGGGTGCGTGGACGCATATCCGCGACATGTTCGCGATGAGCGAAGAGGCGAAGGCGCGCGGTTGGTGGCCGGGAAGGTTCTCATTCAACGTGAAGGGGGGCCGATGCGAAGCGTGTCAGGGGAATGGACTCGTCGCCGTTGAAATGCACTTTTTGCCGACGGTGTACGTGACGTGCGACGTATGCAACGGAAAGCGATTCATGAAGGAAACGCTCGAAGTGAAGTTCAAGAAAAAGAACATTCACGACATTCTTTCCATGACGGTCGAGGAAGCACGCACGTTCTTCGAAGATATATCTGCGATAGCCGACCGCCTACAGACGCTCTCTGACGTCGGACTTGATTATCTTGAGCTTGGACAAAGCGCGACCACATTAAGCGGCGGTGAAGCGCAGCGCGTGAAAATAGCGTCGGAGCTTTACCGGCCGCTCACGACGAAAACGATATACCTTTTAGACGAGCCGACTGTCGGCCTGCACTATGATGATGTGGCGAAACTCATCTTAATTCTCCAAAAGCTTGTCGAACGCGGCAACACGGTCGTCGTCATAGAACACAATCTCGACGTCTTGAAGTGCGCCGATTACATTATCGATATGGGGCCGGAAGGGGGTGCCTCCGGCGGGCAAATTGTTGCAAAGGGAACCCCCGAAGAAGTCTCAAAGACCGACGGCTCGCACACTGGGCACTATCTGAAGCGCGTCCTCAAAAGAGGGAAGAAATAGGCCAAAAAGAAGACCTTGACACAGGTGCCAGTACGTGCTAGACTGCTTGCCTCAAACGACGCCTTTGTTAGAGGGGGAAGTCGAATCTCCAAACCTCTAGCGGCTTAGCTGTTTGTTGTTCGTTGAAAACTCAATAGGCAGAACAGGATAACGCAGAACAATATGCGCGTGAGCGTAGACTGCAATGTTATTCCTCTTCTCCGGCTTGTACTCGCTTGCTGTTTGCAGTGAGCATCGTCGAACCGGAAAGAGGGGTCGCAAGATCCCTAGGTGGTAGCGGTGTCACCGACGGTTCGCAGCCGGCTCTGCGATTGTCCTGAGGAGGGCAAGATGAACACGATTCACGAAATCAAGACCCACTTGAACAGCGGTGAAGGCGTTGAGACCTTGCGTCTCAACAGCAAGGGCGGCGTCCAGAAGGGTGCGTCCGAGGCCGAACAGGCCGAAGCCCGCAAGGGCATCACCGCCGCGCTTGGTGCGATTACATCGCCGTGGTACTCGCTGGGCGACGCTCAGCAATATGAGGAAATGGCGGCCGCTCTGGTCGCGTTCCTCTGTGGAACGGCGACCAGCGCCGAGTGTGTGGCGGCGCTCGAAACCGCCAGCCACGGCTACCGCCAGGGTGGCCGCTATCAGGCGGCGTACGAAAAACAGCCGTCCGGCCACCCGGATTGGGGTGATATATTCATCGGCCGCCGCATCGACAACGGCGAGGCGTATGAATCCGTCCGCCTGTGGCTCAAGGCCACGTGTGGACGGACGGTTGAATTTACGGTCAACCGCCAGTGGGGGATATACTATGTCCCCGCATGGTGGGCGGCAGTAAAATTCTACTCGCCGTCGCAGTCAAGCTCGTATCAGGTTCTCGACGCCATCGAGGCGTCGGGTATCAAATACGAGGACCTCGAAGCTCGCTTCGGCGAGATCGAGGACCAGTACGCGGCCTAGTCGCCGCACCACCTCCGTGCAGGTGGAATGATCTTTCGGAATTCGCAGAAGCGGCACGGCGCTTCTGCATTCTTTCTAGTGTCTGACGCAATCGGATATTTGAAAGAGTTGTAAGTCCCCGCGAAGCTATGGGTACACGGCATCTCTAACTGCCCACTACCCGTAGCTTCGCGGGGATTTTTCATTTTTTTTTGCTCGCGATATTCGCTCCACGCTTTCAATTTCAACTCCTTTCCCGCATTGTATTCCGCAAGTGCCGAAACGAGGCCTTCGGCAAGCTGGCGGTTGGAAAGAGATTTATTGGAAAGCGACAGAACACCCCGAAGCTCTGCTTCGGGGATGAATGGCGCGTAGGGATTGAAGCGGCGGAGGCCGCTTCTCTATCCAAAAAANNTCCATGTCATAACAAAACCCTCATTGCAAAACTGGGGCTGGGCGGCCTGTTTTATGCTAGAATATCGATGTATGTACACAGCCGTCTATAAAAAAGTGCGCGGCGGGTATGTCGCCTGGCTTGAGGAAATTCCGGGTGTCAACACGCAGGGGAAAAATAAGCGCGAAGCAGAAGAAAATCTTCGAGACGCTCTTCGAGAGTTTACACTCGCGCGACGTATGTTGACGAGAAGGGAAGCGCGCGGAAACAGAACAGTCACTCGCGAGCGGCTTGTCGTATCGCGCTAGCACATGAAGCGCAGGGATTTTGAACGTTACCTGCGCGTGTATGATTGCCTACTTCTTCGTGAAGGTGCTAAGCATTCTATCTATCATAATTTTCGAAACGGCAGAATCTCTACCGTCCCTCGCCATACGGAGCTGAAACCGTTCCTCGTGCGGAAGATATGCAAAGACCTTGAAGTTCCCGCGCCGCTTGGGAAGTGAGCTGTTTGAGAGCTAGCCCGAGCGATATTCGCTCCAGCTTTTTGGTTTCAGACCGTCGCTCTTATGCTCATGCTCGGCAAGCGCCGCGACGAACGCTTCGGCAAGCTGGCGGTTGGTGATGAGCGGAATGTTCATGTCGACCGCTCTGCGGCGAATGATAAAGCCGTCGGTGTTCTCGCCGACGAAAATACGAGTCGGGATATTTATAATGAGATCGAGCGTGCCGTTTTCAAGAAGTTGGGAAACATTCGGTGATTTTTCCGTCCGTATCTTATAGACCTTCTCGCAGGGAATGTCATGGATAGTCAGGAAATCGGCGGTGTGTTCCGTCGCATATAATTTGAATTTTAAAGCTGAAAGGAGGTGAAGAGAAGGCAGAAGCTTTTGTTTATTCTCTTCTTGTCCGAGCGAAACGAGCACGTTTTTGTGCGGCAGGCGGAACCCAGCGGCGAGCATTGATTTGAGGAGCGCTTCGCCGTAAGAGTCTCCAAAGCAGGCGACTTCTCCCGTAGACGCCATTTCGACGCGCGTTCTCGGGTCGGCGCCTTTGATGCGGCCGTAGGAGAATTGCGGCGATTTGACGGCGACGTAATCCAAGTCAAGCGTTCGATATTGCCCCTCAATGTTTTCTCCTAGCATCGCGCGAACGGATAGTTCGGCAAAATTGTAACCGGTCGCTTTGGAAACAAAGGGGAACGACCGCGAGGCGCGGACATTGAGCTCGATGACCTGAAGATTATTTTCTCTCGCAATGAACTGGATATTGAACGGCCCCGTGATGTGCAATTCCTTCAACACCGACTTGGTTATCTCCTGCGCTCCGCGAATGGTCTCAAGATACGTGCGCTGGGGAGGGAGGACAACCGTCGCATCACCCGAGTGCGTGCCGGCGTTTTCTATATGTTCGGTGATGGCATAGACGACGAGTTTGCCCTTCTGCGCCACGCCGTCTATCTCTATTTCTCGCGCGTTCTCGATGAATTTGGAGATGACGACCGGATGATCGGGAGAAACATCCGCCGCGCGCTTCAAGAATTTGAGGAGAGATTCTTTGTCAGGCGCCACTTTCATCGCGGCGCCGGAGAGAACGTACGATGGGCGGACGAGTGCGGGATAACCGATTTTCTCGGCGGCGCCGGCGGCGGCTTCAGGCGAGCCGACCTCGGCCCACGCGGGCTGGTTAATCTTCAGTTTGTCGAGGAGCGCCGAGAATGTGTGACGGTTCTCGGCGCGGTCTATGTTCTCCGGCGACGTGCCGAGGATCTTGACACGACTCTTGTGAAGAAGCAACGCGAGGTTGTTCGGTATTTGTCCGCCTGTCGAGACGATGACGCCCTTCGGATTCTCGAACTCTACAATGTCCAGTACGCGCTCAAGCGAGAGCTCGTCGAAGTAGAGACGGTCTGACATATCGTAGTCGGTGGATACCGTTTCAGGATTTGAATTGATCATGATAGTGCCCCAGCCGCGTGCTGAAAGAGTTTTAAGCGCCTGAACGCATGACCAATCAAATTCCACCGATGAGCCGATGGCATACGGGCCGCTTCCGAGAACAGCTATCTGATTCTTGCCGCGTTTTACGTCATGTTCCGTGCCGTGATAGGTGAGATAGAGATAATTCGTTTCTGCCGGGAACTCGCCTGCGAGCGTATCTATCTGCTTTATGCTCGGCAAAACCTTTAGTTTCTTACGAAGCGTTCGTATGTTCGCCTCGGTCGTTTTTTTAAGGGTTGCGAGCTGACGGTCGGAAAATCCTTTTTGCTTCGCTTCGCGCATGAGCGTTGCATCGAGTTTCTTTGAAGAGCGGATGCGTTTCCCAAGGGCAACGATATTTTTCATTTTCTCCAAGAACCACTTATCTATGTTCGAGAGTTCCGATATTTTCTCGACAGAAACACCGTTTTCAAGCGCATTAGCGAGTGCGAAGACGCGGCGTGTTGTCGCCTCGCGTATCTCATCCAAATAATCCGGTACGTCAAGCGCACCGTTTCTCTGCGCCACGAAGCCGTCCGCGCCGATTGAAAGCATTCGCAGGGCTTTCTGGAACACCTCCTCGAACGAACGTCCGATAGCCATCACTTCGCCGACGCTTTTCATCTCGGTGCCTATCTTGAATTGCGCATTTTCGAATTTATTTATATCCCAACGGGGGAGTTTAAGGACGAGATAATCGAGAGCGGGTTCGAAGCAAGCGGTCGTCTGCTTTGTGACAGAATTTTTGAGTTCGGGAAGTGTGTATCCGAGTGCCAATTTCGCCGCGACGAATGCCAACGGGTAGCCGGTTGCTTTGGAAGCTAGGGCTGATGAGCGAGAGAGCCGCGCGTTTACTTCTATGACGCGATAATCCACGTTTGCCGCCTTCGCTCCAGCTCCGGCGGCCACAGTCGGATTAAGCGCATATTGGATATTGCATTCGCCCACGATGCCAAGGTGTCGAATAGTGCGGATGGCTATTTCGCGCAGTGAATGGTACTCCTCGTTCGTAAGCGTTTGCGAAGGAGCGACTACCATGCTCTCGCCCGTGTGTATCCCCATCGGATCAATGTTCTCCATATTGCACACTATTACGCAGTTGTCTGCGCTATCGCGGACTACCTCATATTCAACCTCTTTCCAACCGACGAGATTTTCTTCTATCAGCACCTGGCTAGTGGAGCGAAACACTTCTGGGAGTTTCTTTTGAAGCTCCGACCTACTGTTCATGACACCAGATCCTTGGCCTCCCAAGGCGAATCCGGAGCGTATCATTAAGGGGTATCCTATTTTTCCCGCGGCCTTCAAAGCTCCGCTCATATTTTTTGCGGCATAACTGCGCGCGGTTTTTACCTGTATTTCCGTTAGCCGCCGAACGAATAGATCGCGATCTTCAGTATCTCGAATGACGGAAACGGGTGTGCCGAGAACACGCACGCCATATTTTTTTAGAACGCCATTTTTTTCGAGTGCGAGTCCAAGATTAAGCGCTGTTTGTCCGCCGAAAGAAAGCGCTATCGCATCAGGACGTTCTTTTTGTATCACCTGTGTCGCGAATTCCTCCGTGAGAGGCAGAAAGTAGACTGTGTCGGCAAGACCTCTATCCGTCTGCACGGTCGCGATGTTTGGGTTCATGAGGACGACTCGAATGTCCTCTTCCTTGAATGCCTTAATAGCTTGCGAGCCAGAGTAGTCGAATTCTCCTGCCTGGCCTATCTTCAAGCCACCGCTTCCGAACAGAAGAACTTTCTTGGGTTTATTCATATTAAAATATCCAAAGCACAGGAACCAAAGCACAAATAAAACACAGAACACAAACCACCAAAAGCACAAATACCGCATTCGTTTTGGTCTTTGAAATGTTTGTGTTTTCGGTCTTTATTTGTGCTTTGTGCAATCTGTGTTTTGTGCATGTTTTTCATACGTTGTGTTCTGTGCATATCTGTGTTTTATGTTTTCAAACCCTGATTTGTTCCAGGAACTCATCAAAAATCCACATCGTGTCCATCGGCCCCGGTGCCGCTTCCGGATGGAACTGCACCGAACGCCATTTGTTAGACTTGTGTCGAATTCCCTCGTTTGAACCGTCATTCGCATTTACGAACCATTCTTCCCATCCTACGGGAAGGGTTTTTCCGTTCACTGCGTAACCGTGATTTTGAGAGGTGATATAGCATCTGTTGGTGTTTGTTTCCACACAGGGCTGATTTTGGGAGCGATGGCCATATTTTAACTTGTACGTCGAGGCACCCGCCGCCAGCGCTAAGAGTTGATTGCCGAGGCAGATTCCCAAGACGGGCTTTCCATCCGCCATCGCTTTTTTAACGTGTTCTATAGTTGCTTTACACATTGTCGGGTCGCCGGGGCCGTTGCCGAGGATGAGTGCATCGTATTTCTCGCGCGTAAAATCGTAGTCCCACGGGACGCGGATGATAGTTGTATCCGCGCGGGTAAGCGAGCGGATAATGTTCTCTTTTATGCCGCAATCCACGACGACGAGCCGGAAACGTCCTTTGCCGTAGACCATCTTCTTTTTCGGAGAGACTCTCGCGACAAGATTCTCTTTGTTAGGGTCGGCAAACTTCGCAACTTCTTTTGAATTGGTAAGAACTCCCGGCATGACACCGTGTTCGCGCAACTGCTTCGTGAGTGCGCGAGTGTCAACGCCCGTTATTGCAGGGACTCTCGATTTCTTGAGCAAGTCAGCGAGAGATTGTTTTGCGGTGCGGTGCGAATAATTCTCTGAATATTCCGACACCACGAGGCCGGCTATTTGAACTTTATCCGACTCCCATGCTTTCTTATGTGGTACGCCGTAGTTGCCAACCAGAGGGTAGGTACAGACAAGGATTTGCCCGGCATACGAAGGATCAGTGAACGCCTCTGGGTAGCCGACCATGCCTGTATTGAAGACGACCTCGCCCGCAATGCTTTTGGAAGCGCCAAAGCTTTCCCCTTCGAATACCACACCGTTTTTCAATATCAAGCGCATATATGAAAAACCGGCTGAAAAGCCGGATAAAAAAACAGACCCTTCCACGGAGTCTTTTTGAGGAAACTATTTGTAGCCATTAAAACTGGATGATATTCGATGATGGCTAATATGTCAACCCTTTGTACGGGTCCTGTGCATTTGACGCTCCTCAGGTGGTTCCAAGGTCTCTATTACTTAGCAGTTAGATCTTTCATGCATACCTATGTGCATAAGTCTGTGGTTTTGATAATCTGGCCTGATGACACGGGATAATCTCACTAAATACAAACTACCGGACGCTCCCGGCGTGTACATGTTTCTTGGTTCGCCTTCGCGTGGAGTTTCAGCCAGACGAGGAAAGGAGATTCTCTATATAGGTAAGGCGGCATCTTTGCGCGACAGAGTGCGGAGTTATTTTTCGTCCGATCTATCTGACGCGCGTTCCCCGGCGGTTGTGGGAATGATAGAGAAGGCGACGTCGCTCTCGTGGCAAGAGACCGGCTCGGTGTTGGAGGCGTTGATTTTGGAAGCGAACCTCATTAAGAAACACCAACCTCTTTTTAATGTTGAGCAGAAAGACAATAAGAGCTGGAATTATCTTGTTATCACTAAGGAAAAGTTTCCTCGCGTCCTCCTGATACGCGGCCGTGAATTATTTTCGCACTCCCTGAAATCTGAAAGTCGAAAGCTGAAAGCTATTTTCGGCCCATATCCTCACGGCGGCCAGCTCAAAGAAGCACTCAAAATGATACGGCGGATATTTCCATATCGCGATTCAAAGTGCATACCATGCGCCGACCAACTGAATGGAAAACTATTGTCTAATTCGCACGAATTAGACAATAAAAAATGCAGGCCGTGCTTTAACAGGCAAATCGGCCTATGCCCTGGCGTGTGTTCGGGGGAGGCGACAAAGAGCGAATATGCGCGTACGGTAAAACACCTTAAAGAGCTTTTAAGCGGGAACTTCAAAGGGCTAAAGCGGAAACTCGCGCAAGAGATGAAAACTGCTGTAGCGAAAGAAGAATTTGAAACGGCACAGGAACTTCGGCGGCAGATACGGGCGCTTGAACATATACGCGACGTCTCTCTTATAAAGAAGGAAGGGCGAGTTTCGATGGGAGGCCCTTCGACTTTCTTCGACGCTACTCAGAATAAATCGCTCAGGGCGATTCGTCCCGCCCTTTCTCCAGAAAGAGCGGGACGAATCGAAGCGTATGACATTGCCCATACCGCCGGGTCGGATACGGTTGCTGTTATGACTGTCGTTCAAAACGGCGAGCCGGAAAAGTCGGCATATCGGAAGTTCAAGATACGGACTGCGAAAAATGACGATGTGGCGGCTTTGAGTGAAGCGATAGAGCGTCGCCTTAGTCATACCGAGTGGTCTTTGCCGCGCGTGCTCGTCATTGATGGAGGGAAGGCTCAATTGCACGCCACGGAGCGCATTCTTAAGAGTGTGGGCCTGGCGATCCCTGTTGTTGGAGTCGTGAAAAACGAATTCCATAAACCGAAGAATCTCATCGGCAATCAAAAATCGATTCAAACGTACGGAAAAGACATTTTACTCGCGAATGCCGAAGCGCACAGGTTCGCAGTTACATTTCATCGCGCTCGACAGCGCAAGGGGATGATACCCCGTTAGAGGCCGCGGCCTCTAACGTGGTGGTATAATTTTAGAATGGCACGCACGAGTGTGGGCATCTTGCGCGGAGGCACTTCCGGTGAATACGCGCTCTCGCTTAAAACAGGGGCGGCGATGCTCTCATCTCTCCCGGAAGATAAATACGATACGCGCGATATTTTCATAGACAAAAGCGGGATGTGGCATTTACATGGAATACCGGCCGATCCTGCGCGCGTGCTCGCGCAGATAGATGTTGTTCTGAACGCGCTTCACGGCGGTGTCGGAGAGGACGGCACGGTGCAGAGGATTCTTGAAAGAGCAGGTGTCTCGTATGCGGGTTCCAGCGCACACGCGAGTAACCTTTCTCTAAATAAAGTACGTGCGCGCGAAGCGTTACGAAAAGAGGGTATACGAATACCACATGGCGTTTCGTTCACGCTGGACAACGACATGAATACATACGATATGGCACGAGCAGTATTTTCACAATTTGGTCCGCCATATATCGTGAAGCCGCCTTCGGATGGTGCAGGACGAGGCGTCAGATTTGTCGCGATGATTATTGAGCTTCCCGAACAAATAGCCGATGTACTCGATGAATTTGGTAGCGCGCTCGTGGAAGAATTTATTGATGGAGAAGAAGTCACCGTTGGCGTGATAGAAGATTTTCGTGGCGATGAGTTATATGTATTGCCGCCTGTGCATATTGAAATCCCGGAAGGGCATCGGCATATCGTGTACGATCACCATGAACAGGGGATATTGCGACACATCGTACCGAGTAATTTCTCTCATTCCGAAAAGCAGACGCTCTCCGAAGTCGCGCGCGCGGCGCATCGCGCGCTGGAGCTTTCGCATTTTTCACGCGCAGACGTCATCCTTACTTCTAGAGGGCCGTATCTCTTGGAAGTGAATGCGTATCCCGGTTTGTATGCTGGTGCGGCATTCCCTCCGATGCTGGAGTCCGTCGGTTCTTCAACGCGCGAATTTCTTGAGCACACAATTGCTTTGGCACAGAGATAATTTTTCCAAACGGACTGCCCAGGACGTGCGGGAGAGGACGATTTTTTGTTACTGGCGAGCGTTGTGCGAGCAAAGTGCAAAAGCGCGCTTTTGTACTTTCGAACCGACTGCGTCTGGCCAAAGGCCGACTTCGTCGAGCCGACGGCCGAGGAGGGAGACAACCGGTGCAAAGCACTCGCGCTTGTGCGCGGGGAGTGCATTCCGACCCGCAGGGTCAACGTGATTGCGGTGTCGGAATGAGCCGGTTTACAAATTTTCTCACATTGCGAATATCCTTGAGTCTGTTATTTTTATGCGGTTAGAGGGCCCTTAGCTTAGTTGGTAGAGCGCCACATTTGCAATGTGGAGGTCACCGGTTCGAATCCGGTAGGGTCCACACTAGAGAAAAAGACAAGCCGGAGGCAACCGCCTCGCTTCCTAGAGCGTCCGTGCGGACGCACAGAGTAGCTCGCTCGGCGGGCAGTTTGTATTGAATTTTGGGCGAAAAAATCAGTTGGCGATTCTGCCTGCAATCCGGACCCGTACAAAACATTGACAAAAGCACTCCTTCTGCTACAATCGTCACTGTCTTACATTCTCCATTGGTTTTTGTCTTGGGATATCCAAGGCCGCCCCTTCGTACGAGGGCGAACCTATCCCGAGATAGTTCGACATTATATTAGTCCGTCTTCCGCCAGCTGGCGGAGCGGAAAAGCCCGTATATCGGGCATACAAGCATGAGTACTTACTCCAGATACCCCAGGGCGTCTAGCGGACGTCGCAGTTCATCCGGCCGTCCTTTTTACGGTAATCAGCGTCGTGGCAATCGCGGCGCGTCCGCTTCATTTCGCACTAGGGGGAGCGGATCGAGAGGCAACGCTATCGACATATCTCGATTTATCAACAAGGCCACGGTAGTGGAAGAGGTGGAACGTTTTATACCGGTGCATTCGTTCATGGACTTCAACGTCGACCCTCGCATCAAACATAATATCGGGCAAAAGGGGTATGTAATCCCTACTCCGATACAGGACAAAGCAATTCCCCACATTGTTGAAGGGCGTGACATCGTCGGCATCGCTAATACAGGAACCGGAAAAACGGGGGCGTTTCTCATCCCGCTTCTAGACAAGATTGTAAAAAACAGAAGTGAGCGCGTTCTCATTATGGTGCCGACCCGAGAGCTTGCTCTTCAGATAGAGGAAGAGTATCACGGTTTTTCAGCCGGCTCCGGTTTGCTCTCCGTGTGTGTCGTCGGTGGTGCCAAAATCGGTCCGCAGTTAAGACGTTTGCGCGACAATCCATATTTTGTAATAGGAACGCCGGGCCGAATAAAAGATGTCATAGAACGCCGCGCGCTCGATCTCTCGAAATTCCGCACCGTCGTTCTCGACGAAGCTGACCGAATGCTCGACATGGGCTTCATCCATGACATGCGCAGTATTCTTTCGTTGATGCCAAGGGAACGTCACACCCTCTTTTTCTCGGCGACAATTTCACGCGACATTGAGAAACTCATTGGTGATTTCCTCAAAGACCCGGTTCGGATATCGGTCAAAACGGGGGATACGGCCAAAACGATCGACCAAGATGTTGTTCGTTTACAAGGAAAAAATAAGTTCAATGTACTGCACGACCTCTTGACACTGCCGGAATTCGGCAAGGTGCTCATCTTTGGGCGCACCAAACACGGAGTGGAACGTCTTTCCAAAGAGCTTGTCGGGCGTGGATTTAAGGCGGCTTCTATCCACGGCAATAAAACTCAGGCCCATAGAGAGCGTGCTCTCAGTGCCTTCAAGCAAGATCACATCCGCATTCTCGTTGCGACCGATGTGGCGGCGCGAGGTATCGATATTGCCGACGTGAGCCACGTCATTAATTTCGACATACCGACAACCTATGAGGACTATGTGCATCGCATCGGACGCACGGGACGCGCAGGAAAGCGAGGCAAGGCGCTCACATTTGTTGACTAATTTCGCTCCTGCCTCCTTCGGAGACATGGTTTTCCCTTCTCCACACCACTTGACCAATTGAGTTCCAAAACTTGTTGTTATTTAGGTTTTAGATATACACATCTAACTTCTTTATAAATCAGTTTGAGCAAGTTACACTTTAAAAATACTCATTATTCTTCCAAGCATAATAATATTATGAATAAATCGCGGTACTTAATTTTATCAACTTTTTTCATATTAATTACTGTTTCTTTCGGGCCAACGACCGCGACAGCATTTTCTGCCCCAACGTTACCTGAAAGACAATTTCCCTTTTCCTCGATATTTTTGCATCTTCCTTTTCACACCGTTCAGCTTTGTCCAAAAACTATTACTGCCGCAGGCATATCGGTCTCTGTGTTTCTCCCCGGTTTGTGTGATGATGCTCCACCTCCACCGGAAGAACCCGAGGACCCCGCAGAACCGGAAGACCCGACGCTTGAGTTCTCGGCAGACCCCGACGCCCTTGAAGAAGGCGACTCTTCAACACTCGCATGGGAAGCGGAGAACGCCGATACCTGCGCCGCTTCCGACGGTTGGGATGGCGACAAACCGACTTCCGGCAGTGAATCAGTTTCTCCGACAGAAACCACCACCTACACGCTCACCTGCGAAGGCGAGGGCGGGGAGGTGATGCAAAGTGTTATTGTCACCGTTATTCCCGCGCCGGAACCGGAGGGAACAGTAGTGATAAACGAAATCATGTATGATCCAGCCGGTAGTGATTCAGGGCGCGAGTGGATAGAGATAAAAAATGAGGGCGATTCACCGGTGGATCTGTCCGGTTGGAGATTCTTCGAGGACAATACTAACCACAACTTGACGTTGAAAATGGGTAACGCTGTATTGCCGCCCGACGGTTATGCCATCATCGCCGACAACGATGTATTTTTTCTCACGGATTGGCCCGATTTTGACGGGATATTGTTTGATAGTGCGTTTTCACTGTCCAACACAGGAGAGACTCTTGCTATTAAAGATGGAGAAGGCGCCATTATTGACGAAGTGACATATACTTCATCACAGGGTGCCGCGGGAGACGGCAATTCTCTGCATAGGGTGAATAGTGACGAGTGGATAGCCGCTACTCCGACGCCGGGAGAACAAATGCCTTCCCCTCTCTAAGATTAGAGACAAGCAAATAGCGGGGGGTCGGGGTGAGCCGCGGATTAAGGAGCGGCGCAAGACCTTGTGTGATTTTATCGAGCGAAAGCGAAGAGAAAATCCACAAGGTGTACTGCTTCTGTAAGAAGACGGGTGTTTCCCCCTGCCTGCCGGCAGGCAGGCGTGGAGGAGATAATTAAGAACCGTCCTAGAGCGTCCGTGCCTAAATCCTGTCAGCTCGGCCGATTAAGGCCGGACGCACGGAGTAGCTCGGTTCTCAAAGATAAAATACCGCGACAGCTTGGTTGCGCGGTAGCTTATCATAGACCCAAATTCCAATGGCTCTGGTATGATTTCGCATTCCTGCGCGTCATATATACTGTGGACTCCATGAACATAAAGGTATTTTCTATTTTACTGATAGCGGCAGTATTGATACCCGTTACAACGTTTGCAAAGACCGGAGAACAATTCGAGATCTCGGGTTGGATACCGTACTGGCGAGCGGAGCGGGGAATAACGGACATTCTTCCTCATCTCGATGCATTTACCGAAGTAAACCCATTCGTGTATACGGTGCGTCTGAACGGAACGTTATATCTAAACTCTCCTCTCGATAGCGAACCGTGGACGACACTTCGAGCGAAGGCTCGCGATATGAAGGTGCGATATATCCCAAGCGTGATATGGGCAAATCCCGACGCGATTGATGATGTATTGCGCGACGACGCTAAGCGCGCAGAACATGTGCGCGGTATCGTGCGCGAAGTATATGCGCGTGGTTTTGACGGTATAGACATCGATTATGAAGCGAAGTATGCGCGGACGCGCCCCTACTTCTCGCTTTTTCTCAAGGAACTGTATGAGGCGATGGGATATGACAAATGGGTCATGTGCACCATAGAGGCACGCACGCCTCTCGACTCGCGTTATTCCACGCCTGAATCTATACCAACTGACATAGAATATGCGAATGATTTTTCTGAGATAAACAAATATTGCGACCGCGTGCGCGTCATGACGTATGATCAGGGGCGCATAGACTTAAAACTCAACGACGCGAACACGGACCCATACGTTCCCGTGGCCGACCCTGCATGGGTTGAGAAAGTAATACGGCTTGCGACGCTCGAAATAAATCCCGAAAAGCTCGTTATCGGTGTGCCGACGTATGGTTATGAGTACGATATGTTTGAAGCACTCGACGGAAGCGGCGAAATCAACTACTCTAGACTGTGGTCGTTCAATCCGAAATATGCACTTGATGTTGCCCAGAAGCTCGGCATAGAGCCGACTCGAAACTCTACCGGTGAAATGTTTCTTGTCTATCCGGCATCGAAATCAATCGATCCGGCAATTCCCTTGCCGTTTGCGACCCGCGTTATGTCATGGAGTGACGCCGAAGCAATACGACAGAAATCCGAACTCGCAAGTAAACTCGGCGTACGAGGAATAGCGGTCTTTAAAATAGACGATGGTCA
>DPYD01000049.1 GCA_003545515.1 Candidatus Kaiserbacteria bacterium
CCGCATTCATCTATCATTTCTTTCGTTCCCAAATCTCTGACGGTCGGCTAAAGTTTGGGAACGGGAAAGTGAGGGACTCGGAGATATTTTCAATCGCGCGGAGGATTGTGAAAAGCGATCCGTCGTTCGGCGGGTCGAAAACATGGCACTGGGCATTGATGGATTATGGCGCGCATCTAAAGCAATCCGGTGTGCGTGTGAATATGCGGAGTGCACACTACACAAAACAGTCAAAGTTTGAGGGTTCTTTGCGACAGGTTCGTGGTGCGATTCTCAATGTCATTGTGCATAATCAATCAATAGACGAAGTGCAGAATCACTATGCCGGCAACTTCGATAAAGCGCTCGCTTCGCTTGCACGAGACGGTCTTATCGTAAGACAGAAAGGGAAGTGGCGGATTGCATAGGAGAAGATCGCGGTCTCTGAAGAACATGTTTAGTGTATATCCGTAAGTGTGCGGGCAGTTACGAGACCGAGAAGCATAATAACGCCGACAGACGCAAATATGGCATAAAGGGGTATGAAAAAAAGCAAGACAACTCCGAGAAACGGACCAATCGCAAATGCCAATGGAAAGAGCGCGCGAAAGGCCGCGACTTCTGCCGCTTTGCTTGCATCGATATGCTTGAAGAAATAAACGTCGTTTCCCATTTCTACCATGAGAGCGCCGATACGAGTGGCAAATAATGCTACAGTCCAAATGACAATCGAGGATGTCGAGATTAATGAAAGCGCAGCAGTGGTTACGGCGAGTATAAGAAATCCATACATCAAAACCCCTTTCTCGCCCCGTACATCCTCAAACTTTCCGATTAGGATCTCAAGAAGAAAGAACGGAGCAAGCATTATCGCAAATACTATACCCATCTCTCCAAGCGATAGGCCGACGTATTCGTAGAGATATATAGGTGTGTAGACGGCCATAATGCTATAAAACAAATACAACAAAAATTGTAGTTTGAAGACGTGACGCATGTCCGTCGAATAATAAAGTCGGAGTAGAACACTCGCGAAGTCGAGTTTTTCATATACAGGTTCTCGTACGTTGCGAAGGAAGAAAGCTGTTATGAATGCGAGAATAATAACAACCCCAGCAACCGTTCCATAGAGGTAGGTAAATCCTCCCCAAAGGAGAAGAGTACCTGCGGCAAGTTGGGCTACGATACGGCCACCATGTGTTACGGTGAGGAAAAGACCATGCTCTTTACCGATACCGTCGGTAGAATCCACGGCAGATTCTAGGAAGATGTCCAGGAGTGTATAGAGGAAAATGTTCAGTACAATAAGGGTGGCGACAAGCAGAACAGATGCGATGGGTGACAGAGAGAATGCAAGCAGCGCAGATACGCAGACTAAAAAGACAGAAGAAGAAAAGAAAAGACTGTAATTACCAAATTTGCGCAAAAGTAAGGGCACGGAAAAAAGGAGAACAAGCGATGCGGCATACGAAAGCGCGAAGACTATGCCCACCATTTTTTCCGAAAGCCCGAGGGATGAAAGAAATGTCGCATTGAAGAAGAATGCCAGTCCGAATTGCAGACTGAAAAAGAAGTTACTAACGTATATTTTGCGCCGAGTGTCGGATACATTCACCGCAAGCATACAACATATATTATATGCTGACTATAACAGGTATCACGATGGGGGATTTCAATGTACGTTGAAGGAGAAAGCGAGCGACATTTTCCGCGAGGTCTTCGCGTGCAGCGTCCAAATCCATGGCGCGCGGGTTGCGCATGGACGATTCAACGCTCTTTCTGATTATCAGTCGCGTCTGATCCATCAATTCCTTGTTGTCGCGCAGATAGACGAATCCACGCGAGATAATATCGGGTGATTTATGGAGCTTACCTGTACGTCTATCTACCGTTGCAACGACAACACAGAACCCTTCTTGGCCAAGCGCTTTCCTGTCGCGCATAAGGACGTCTGAAAGTTGAGAGACGGTATGACCTTCAACCACGCGCAATTCCGAAGGCGCTTTCATTGGCAATCTTACGATTTTTTGTCCGCCGCCCTGTATTTCAATAATGGAACCATTGTCCGGGATCGAGACATTTTCAGATGCAACGCCCATTTCTACCGCGAGGTCGGCGTGTACCCGAAGCATGTAATGGTATCCGTGCACGGGAACAAAGAACTTTGGTTTTATCTGACGGTGTATCCACGCCGCCTCTTCACGATTGCCGTGGCCTGAAGCATGAACATCGCTTGCGTGGTATGTGATGATATGAGCGCCCTGTCGCGAAAGGTTGTCTTTCAATTTTTGTACCGCGCGTTCATTACCGGGTATGACAGAGGACGAAAGAACTACCGTGTCGGTCGGCTGTAAACGTATGTACTTATGTGTTTTATTGCCAATGCGCGCAAGCGAAGCGAATTCGTCTCCCTGGGCGCCCGTGGCGAGAATTATGAGTTTTTCGGGCGGATATTCTCCCATATTTTCGACAGCGACGACAGTACCGTCTTTGTATTTGATGATGCCTAGTTCACGCGCGATCTCGATATTTGTACGCATCGAACGCCCATCAATAACTATCTTTTTGTTGTATTTTTCGGCAAAATCCACGACGCGTATGAGACGCTCCAGATGGGAAGCGAACATGGCGATGACGAGGCGCCCCTTAGAGGGTCGTGAGATTATTTCTTCGATTGTACGATACACCGTACGCTCGGAAATAGACCACCCCGGTTGCCAAACGTTCGTGGAGTCCATGAGAAGCGCTAAGACTTTTCGGTGATGGAAGACAGAGAACCCCTGATGCTCCTCTTCTGTCGGCTCGCCGTTTTCGTGGTCCAACTTGATGTCACCAGTGAAAACAACATCACCCCACGGTGTTTCTATGATGATTCCCATGGAATCTGGTACCGTATGCGTGACACCGAAGAATCGTACAGTTAAATTACCTAGTTTTATTACTTCGTCTTTTTCGACTTCGCGCACGCGAATCTCCGGCAGGTGAGAGAATTCTTCTTGTCGTTTTTTAATCATCATTCCAGTAAGTCGCCGCGTATATATTGTCGGGTTGCCGATGCGATCGAGGATATAAGGAATTCCACCAATGTGATCCAAGTGCCCGTGTGAAATTAGAAGGCCGCGTATTTTGTCGCGCCGCTCTTCAAGATAACCGGTGTTAGGAAGAATATAATCGATTCCCGGTGTTTCATCCTCGCGGAATTGGAACCCGCAGTCGAGAATAATAATATCATTCCCTATTTCAACCGCGGTCATGTTACGACCAATTTCTTCCACACCGCCGAGGGGAACGACACGAACGGTATCAGTTGAGAGCGGAGGAATAACGGAAGATGCACGCGGTCGGCTTTCGTGTCTGTGCTCAAGGCGCGTGCGGCCACGGCGCGGCGGACGTGACTTACGTCCTCCGCCACGGCCGGGGAACCGTCTGCGAGGCGCAGATGTTCCGTGGCGTGCAGGAGGTTTTCGCTCGCCAGCGCCAGAGTTTGGGCGAGAGGGTATGGAGCTGAAGGAGCCAGGTTGAGTAGGGGGCATATGCGGTAAGTAATTTAATGCAGTAAAAGCCAGTAAGATATATCGGATTATTCTGATACGCTGGTAAATACACTCCATACGCGCTCCGTACTGGTATACCACTCATACACGTTCAGGAATCGTTCCGCCGATGTCGCAAGTACGCCGAATTCAGTGCCAAGTATTGTTTCGGGGAGCACATAAATAAGTTGAGGCGCGTAAAGAAAGACGGCGGGTTTTTCCTTCTTGATTATCTCGACGAACGATCTATAAAGCGTTTCGCGCTCTTTGCGGTTTGTGGTGGTGCGTGCTTGTGCCAGGAAGCTGTCGGCACGGGCATTCGTGTACATTGCAAGATTAAGACCTGGGTCGTTTCTCTGTGAAGAGTGCCAGAATGCGAAGAGATCAAGCGTACGTCCCACGACCTCTCCGAAAAGAAGAGCATCGTATGCGCGCGGTCGAATAATACTTGTGTTCAGTTCTGAAAGAGAATACACGTGAAGGTCTGCATTAATTCCCGCTGTTTGCCACATGGTGACGAGTGCTTCGGCTGTTGCAACAAGCTCCGGTGAGTCCGCAGTTGCAAGCGTGAACGTAAGCTCTTTACCTTTCTTTCTCCAAGTCGGTTTCTTTTTAATGGTTGACGTTGAAGTTTCTTCTTGTTCAGAAGCTTTGGCTGACAAATCGGCAGGTGATTCGAATTTCCAACCGCCTCGTTCGAGAATGTCGGCCACCCGTTCTTTATATTCAACAAGGTCCACCTCAGGACTTACGGATGCTGTCCCATCATTTTTCTCTGGAAGGATGCTAGGGGGAATAGGGCTATCGAGAACGGT
>DPYD01000034.1 GCA_003545515.1 Candidatus Kaiserbacteria bacterium
CGGGAGGGGAGCGGGTAGCGTTCGTAGGGCCGTCGGGCGCAGGAAAAACGACGGTAACGAAACTCCTTCTGCGTTTCTACGATGTGAATGATGGAAATATTGAGATAGACGGGTACGATATAGCAAATGTCACACTCGAAAGTTTGCGAGAAGCAATAGCATTCGTTCCGCAAGACCCTGTTCTTTTCCACAGAAGTCTCTTAGAGAATATCCGCTATGGGCGTCGAGACGCGACGGAGAACGAGGTTATTGAGGCGGCAAAAAAAGCGCACTGCCACGAATTCATCACGACCTTGCCGAAGGGGTATGGCACGTTCGTCGGCGAGCGTGGCGTCAAACTCTCCGGCGGGGAGCGCCAGCGCATAGCAATCGCTCGTGCAATCCTGAAGAATGCGCCCATACTGGTTTTGGACGAAGCAACTTCGAGTCTAGATTCAGAATCAGAAGCGCTTATTCAGGATGCACTCGAGACTCTCATGAAGGGAAAGACGGTCATCGTTATAGCACACCGCCTTTCCACCGTTATGAAAATGGACAGGATTATTGTCTTGGAAGATGGTCGTATAACTGCGGACGGTCGTCATGAGGAACTTATAACGCAAGACGGCCGCTACCGAACGCTGTGGAATATACAAGCCGGAGGGTTCTTGACCGACAACTAACATTGACACAGTGTTTCCATTACCCGTGTTATTTAAGTCTGGGAGTGCGTTTTGCAGGAGAAAATCGGTACTGCTGAGTAAGATGAGATACATCAGTGACACCTCAAATCGCATATCCCTAACTTGATGCTTATAGCATCAACGCAAGGACACAGGTAACCGGAGGCAGTATCGACCTATATCGACCTACGAGGTCGATAGATCTTTGTTGTCAAGGCGAGACCTTGACAACATCAGCAGTTGGCATGCTCGCGCGCGTGGACCTATCGGCCTCGTAGCGACCTATATCGACCTCGTAGGTCGATAGGTCGAAGCTCGGGAGTTGATAGAGTCGTTCAAAGCCGCCAAAGTGTCACCGAGGTACTCATCTCGTACAATTGCTTGAAAAGAAAACACGGAATACAGCAGAAATCTGGTAGCTGCGAGACGGCGTCGAAGCGATGGCATGGTGTCGGAGCTACTGCAAGAGACCAACCCTCTTCACCGGACACACGAGAGGGCACAAGAAGACAAAGTAGCGGTCTCCCACGTCGCGAATTTTGGATCGGATCTCGGGAGAGATCCGATCCTCTCTTTTCAATAGAAAATATCCGCCCTCACGGTTCGTCAAAAGTCATAGACATGGAGTCGGGTGTCTCTCCGCGCGCGAGGTGAGGATATGTGAATGGTACGAGACGGTCGCTTCGCTTTAAATGCAAACACATATGACACTACGCGCACTTTGCGTGTCTCGTGCTCGATCTTAGGAAGGAGTTGGTTCATTAGGGTAGGACAAAGATACGTATAGAGCTTGGTTGCCGGAGAGAGGTCGGCGAGAAGAATGTCTTGTCGCAAGAAAGAAACATTGGTGGGGGATCCACTCATAAAAGCTCGAAAGCGTGCCAAGTAGTGTAATAAAAAGCTTCGCTCAATACCAACAAAACGAGCAGATGGTTCGAGTTTTGCGCATTGAAGCAAGACCCGTCCATCCCCGCTACCAAGATCATAGACAATGTCTCCCGGTCTCACGGCAAGCGCCTCGGCTATATGGAATATAGCCCTGCGCGGAGTTGGCACCGGAGGAGCATCAGGACGGCCAAATATAAGCATTCTGATAGGGCGGATCAAGAAAAAACCCGCAAGTATCACGAGACAGACTTGCGCGAGGAGAAGCGCTATTTGAAATGGCAATGAGTCCATCGAGACGATGGTATCACACGGTGACAAAAGTGAGCGAAGACATCAACGAAACGAAACGGTTTGCATTTCTCCTGTGTTCCGTAATAATGAGGGGATGAAAAATTATTACGATTTGTTGGGCGTTACTAAAACTGCAAGCGAAGACGATATCAAAAAGGCCTTTCGTAAACTTGCGCACAAATACCACCCCGACAAAAAGGGAGGTGATGAGCGTAGATTCAAGGAGGTGAGTGAAGCATACGCTGTCCTCTCCGACAAAAAGAAACGCGCGGAGTATGATACGTATGGCAAAACGTTTGCCGGCGGTGGAGGACCACAGGGAGGATTCGCCGGTTTTGATTTTTCCAACTTCTCCCAAGGATTTGACGGATTCGCCCAAGGTTCGGGCGGTGTGGAGTTTGATATTGGCGACATCTTTGGAGAATTCTTCGGCGGTTCACCCCGAGCGAAGTCGAGGGGGCGCGACATCTCTATTGATATTGAACTGTCGTTCCGCGAGGCGATCTTCGGTGTGGAACGGCACGTTCTTATAGCAAAGACAACCGTCTGTCCGGACTGCGATGGAGCGGGGGCCGCAAAGGGTTCTAAGATGATTTCTTGCGGTACTTGTAACGGGAAAGGTGAGGTTCGCGAATCACGCAATACGTTTTTCGGAACGTTCACGTCCGCGCGGGTGTGCTCGTACTGTCGTGGCCGCGGAGAAATCCCGGAAAAGTCATGCGATACATGCCGCGGCGAGGGAGTGGCGAAAAAACAGGCAGAGATACACATCGTCGTTCCGGCGGGAGTTTCCGATGGCGAGATGATCCGTTTGCCCCAGATGGGTGAGGCGGTAGCAGATGGTGTCGCGGGAGATCTCTATGTCAAGCTCCATGTGCAATCCGATAAACAATTTACTCGCGATGGAAACAATCTTTTGACCGTACTTCCCATTAAGCTCACTGACGCACTGCTTGGCGGTGAATATCGCATTCGTACGCTAGATGGGGAGGAGACCATTACCGTTTCTGCGGGCGTAAATAACGGTGAAGTGCTACGCATACGCGGCAAAGGCGTGCCCCATGGTCGCGGCGCGCGGGGGGATCTCCTCGTTCGTATAGACGTGGAGTTCCCGAAGAAACTCTCCCGTAGCGCTCGCGAGCTCATCGAAAAATTGCGCGGAGAGGGTTTATAATTCAACTCACCGCTTTACTTTTGCACAGCCAAATATAGTAGTCGTAATCATGGGCTCTTTCCTACAATCAGCCGGAAATTTATTCAACATGAACGTTGACGTGGTGATTGGTTTTATGGAAAGTATTCCCGTTGACTGGATGCTCATCGGCGCTTTTATGGTTTTCTCCGCTTTTGATGTACTCCGAAACGGAGTGGGTCGATTAAGCGCACTCTCACTCGCACTCCCGGCATCTTTGCTGGTCGTGTCTTTTTTTCCGCAGGCAGTGTTTCTCGGGAGTTTTGCGGAGCAACTCGCGACACCGCTCTTACAGGCGATGGTATTTTTGATATTCTCCGCGGCGCTCTATCTTCTCGTGCGGCGAATGGATTCGCCGTATCGCGGAGAATATGGTCAGCCACTGCAGGCCCTTCTTGCGGGATGCGCCGGGGCCGCCATCCTTCTCGTTGTGTGGTTCCATGTGCCGGCGCTTGCATCCCTGTGGCAATTCGGAGGCGACGTGACGGCCGTATTTAGCGGCCCGTATGCCTTCTGGTGGCTCCTCGGCTCCTACGCCACTTTGGCATTTATAAGAAGCTAATGCCCCTTGCGGGCTTGCGCGAACAGCGCGAAGCGGTCGAAGTATGGCTCAAGGCTCGCAAGCGTGGCGCCGTATTCCTTGCCTCCGTACAGCGCATCGCAAAAAAGTTCGCGGGCGCGGCCGATCTCGAGCAGGCGCCCGCGCCAGCGCACGTCGGAGAGCGTAAGGTCGAAAAGCTCAAGTGCGCGATCTGTCGCGGCTTTAAAACGCTCTTCCTGCTTTCCCTCTGCCCTGCGCGCGCGCGACACCTCACTTCCAATGTTGCCCAGTTGCTCCGCAAGGCTCATTTTGTGCCAACGGCCTGCGGCAAGTTCTGCGTGTTGATAGGTCATAAACCGGAATCCTTCACTAAGTCGCGTACTATTACTTTAATACGTTCCCGAGTTACTGCATCATCCACCTCACGCGTCCTGTTTCCGAGCGCTGGTTTTAAGTTGATCATCGAGTCGAATTCAATGAACGCCTCACCTGTTTCCGCAGGGTAGAGATTGATGCCCCATAATTGCTCGCTCTTGGAGTTTTCTTTCTCCTGCAGTTCCACTGCCGCGTCCACATGCAACTCCGCCCCAACTGCGAGGATGCGCTGTTCCGTGTCGACAACTCCTTTTACCAGATCGCCGAAACGTTCTTTGGCGATCTCTTGCAATCGGGCGCGCGAAATTGCTTCCTTAAGCACATAAATACCCATGGCTACCATTGTATCAAAACACACACTGGAAAATAGCGCTTTCTGGACACTAATTTCACGAAGATACCGTCCGGGGCTTTACTCCTGACACCTTATTTGCCAATTGATCGGAGGCCGTGTTCGGCGGACAGCACACCTTCTGGTGGCTCATCGGAAGCTACGCGACACTCGCTTTTGTGCGAGGATAATCTTTCCCAATCAAGATAAATCATGAGTACTGCTTCAAAAGCAGAAAAGGATGGGTATTCAGGGTCATACACTCATTCCAGCGTAGTTCAAAATTCCACGGTAGCTTGGCGATGGGCGATGAGGCAATTTACTATTTTTTGATGTATACTGATCAGATATGAATTTTGGAGAACACGTAATGATAGACGGATACGGGGGAAGCCCCGAGTTATTGGATGATAAGAAGCTCATTTTCTCGTGCCTCGGCGAAATGTGCGAATTGATGAAAATGTATCAGTTGGGAAAGCCGCAGATAGAACATGCACCCGACAATCACATGAAAGATCCCGGCGGATGGAGCGCGTTCACCATGATCGCGGAAAGTCACATCAGCATCCACACGTTTCCCCGGCGACGTTTTATAAGTGCGGACGTCTACACCTGTAAAACTGGACTCGACCCGAATTTCATAGCTAATTTCTTCAAGAAAAAGTTTAAACTAGAGGACGTTGAGCTCAACTTCGTCAAGAGAGGGAAGAAATATCCGAAGCACAATCTTGCATAAAAAATAAAACAAGTCCCGCCATTCTCCCAAGCAGAGCT
>DPYD01000022.1 GCA_003545515.1 Candidatus Kaiserbacteria bacterium
AAAAAGCGTTCTCAATAGAATTCTGTGGCGGCCCGCACGTTTCCAATACCAAAGAGATAGGGGCCGACCCTTCGACTCCCTTCGACAAAGCTCAGGGTAAACCGCTCAGGGCAAAATTTACAATTTTGAAAGAAGAAGCTGTTGCCACAGGAATTCGCAGGATCAAGGCCACTCTTAACTAGTCAACAATAAACTACCGCGCAGCCANNCCTGATTACAGGCTCTCTGCTCTCCTCCACGGGGAAAACTACGTTTTCCCCGACCCCCTTTCCTCATGCGCATTCATCCCCGCAGCCAAGCTGTCGGGGAATTCTGCGCATGAAGTAAACAGGTTTCTTTGATAATGAGAATATGACTCTCCTTCTCTTGGTATACTAAAGTCCAATGTTCAGTATTCCATTCTTACGTAAAGGAGGGGAGCGTGTTGCTGTGGCCGATGTCGGGAGCGGGAGCGCCGGAGTTGCGATTCTTTCTTTTGCACGGGGAGAACCTGTGAAAATAATAGCGGCGCATCGCGTCACTCTGCCTTTTGAGGAACGGACACAGGAAGCCACAGCTACCGGCGTCATTTCGGCGCTCGCTGAAAGTGCGGAGAAGGCGCTTACGGCCGCCCGTACTCTCGGGTTCGGTCCTGTACAAAGTACGCATGCCGTCATACATGCTCCATGGGTGCGCTCAAAAACCGTCAGTGCAGTAAAAGAATTTCCAGGCGATCAGAAAGTAAACGCCGAAGAAATTGCCGCGCTCGCGAAAGAAGCGCTTGCGGGAGAAAAAGAATTTAATCATCAGGATCTCATTGAAGCCAATGTTGTTCGCGTAGAGCTCAACGGGTATCCGACCGCATATCCGAACGGAAAACATGCGCATGTGATATTTGCGGCGACACTCGTTTCCGAATGTCAGCCGCGCATTAAGACCGTAGCGCAGGAAACACTCGTAAAAGTATTTTCTTTGCCGCCGACGTTCCACTCTGGTACGAAGGCACTTTTGACTCTTCTACGCGGCCGCTCCGCTTCGCACACGAATTATTTAATTATTGACATGGCGAGCGAAGCGACCAGCTTGGTCTCCGTGCATAAAGGCGCTCCTATAGCTCATGCTCTCGTACTTGAAGGAACACATACCATACTAAAGAGGATTGCAGGAAACGGAATGCCGGAGGAAACGTCTACGCTCATGCGCATGCTTGCACGCGATCATTGCGAAGATTCGTCATGTGAAGAACTCAAGGTGAATATGGCGCACACTGAACAGGAATTAGTCCGGATTTTCGGAGAAGCGTTCAGCGCTCTAGCGGAATCCAGAAAGCTTCCGCAGGCACTCGTATTGGTGGCGGAATCCAGCATGGCAGAGTGGCTCTCTCTTTTCTTCTCTCGTATCGATTTTACGCAATTCACGCTTACGACCCAGCCTTTTTCCGTGGAAATCCTGACCCATGAAGAGCTACAACATTTCGTGACGTCCAATGATCCAAACGGAAGCCAGGATATCGGACTTCTCGTTGCATCCTCTCTTATCGGGAGCAATCTCGAAGGTGAGCGCTAGAGAATCCTGTTTGCGTATTCTGTACGAACACGGAATACACCAGTCTTCCACAGGGTTGTCCTTTTGTTGATATTGACCGCGAGGTATAATTCTTAGGTAATGGCAAAAGATTATTTTCAAGATATTCTGCCGCCCCAGACACCTCCGCTTTCGGCACGGAAGGCGAGAGAACCTTTGGAAGAGAAAGCCGACGCTACGGTTGCTCCGCAGAGTGAACCAGAGAGCATTGAAGGAGTCCCGGCTACAAATGGTCGCTCGATACGCAATATCGCTGTTTCTCCGCGTCCGCCGCGGCGTTTATTCGGGAGTGAACGGGAAATTCCGGGAGTGCCTCCGCGCCAACCGCGTCGTTTCCTCTCACCGAGGATATGGATGTGGGTTACCGCGGCACTAGCTATTCTTGTTCTCGGAACAATACTCCTTGTCGCATTGCGACCGACCACCATCTACGTTGTACCACGTTCGCACGCTGTTGTTTTCGATTCATTTCTGCAATTCAATGCATATCCAGCGGAAGAAGCATCGGTCGGGTCTCTCTCATACTCTGTCGAGACTATAACAATTGAAGATTCCGCAGTCGTTCCGAGCAATGGAACGGAGTATGTGGAGACAAAAGCGAGCGGTGCAATCATTGTCGCAAATAATTACTCTTCGGAACCCGTGCGGCTCATACCCAACACAAGGTTTGAAACTCCTGCCGGTCTTATCTTCCGTACATCTGCCGAGGTTTCTATTCCAGGAAAGAAAGACGGTAAGCCGGGTGAGGTGCAAATTGAAGTGGTGGCAGATAAAGCAGGTGAAGCATACAATATCGGGCCAGTCAGCCGTTTTACACTTCCCGGACTTGCAACAACGCCGGCAATGTATGCCGATGTTTACGCGCGTTCCATCGGTTCTATGACCGGCGGGGCCTTAGGAGATCGCCCTGCTGTTACTCCCGGTACTCTTGAATCTGCGCGTGCGGAAATACGCGCGCGTCTTGAGACACAGGCGCGTGCGGCCGCGGATCTTCGAACGAACGAAGAAACCATAGTACTCGCAGATCTCATGCGTATAACCTACACCACACAGCCGAATACGGAGGAAGCCGGAGGTAATGTGCGCATCCGTGAAATCGCACGCGTAGAGATACCGGTATTTCCTGCCAGCGTATTCGCGCATACGGTTTCTCGAAGCGTCTCGGCAGACGCGGAGGATGGATCTGTCATGCTTAAAGGCGCCGGCGCTCTGGCGGCTCGCTTTGTGGCAACAGACACAGAGCTCGTACTGGGCGCTGGACCTTTCGAATTCACACTTTCGGGCATGTCTCAACTTGTATGGAAAGTGGATTCCGAAGCACTCATAAGCGCGCTTTCAGGGCGTAATGAATCGGCATTTCAGACCATAGTTGCCACATTTCCCGGCATCGAAGAGGCACGCGCGCGCATCCAGCCATTTTGGAAACAAGTATTTCCCGTAGACCCAAAAAAAATTCGCATACGCATTGAAGAGCCGGTATTAGCGGGCGCTTGACCCGCCAAAGTTTGACATCAAGTGAGAATGAGATATTGTACTGTATAAAGCAATGTACACGGAGACACAACAAAAGGAGCTGTGCTGGTGTTGGTGCATGCTTGACCCACACACTAACTTTGGCATTGTATCTTTACTGCATGTCCAACGTAAGAAAATCGGAGAACGTATTCCAGATTAACTTAACGGACGATATGCGTGGATATTCCGAAGACACAGATGCAGTGATGCCAAAGTTAGTGTGCGGGCTTGACCTCTAAATGCAGAAATGTTACTTTAATCGAGCAGACTAGATCGCGTGACACTATCCTGTGAAGTTCAATTTGCACGTTACTTTTTGTGTTTCGCAGAACCAGAACATCGGCTCGAAGGAGGGCCGTCTGTCATAAAGTTTGTGATTCAGGATATGTCGGAACCGAAAGTTGTTGAAGGAGTTGTCGAAGAGGCTCTCCCGAATACGCTTTTTCGTGTGAAGGTTGGGGGAGAGAGTGAGAGTACTCTTGCGTACCTGGCCGGCAAGATGCGTCTGCATAGAATAAAAGTCCTTGTAGGTGATCGTGTAGTGGTACAGCTCGATCCGTACGGCGGAAGGGCGCGAATCACAAAGAGACTCTAATAACAGCACACATCCTACTATCGATAAAAACAACACCATGAATTCAACGATCCAACCGGCGTTTCTGCTCTCAATTACCTGCTCCGTCGGCGAACCCGTTTTCGGGGTCGCCAGTAAACTGTGAACTGTTCCTATGAAGGTCAAGGCGTCAGTTAAGAAAATTTGTGTTCGTTGCCGTTCGGTAAAACGTCGCGGCCGCCTTTGGGTCGTTTGTACGAATCCACGGCATAAACAGAGACAAGGATAGTAGAAAATTAAGGAGCGCAGCGACTATAATTTTCACTATCCAGCCCCAGTTTCAGCAGTTATTTATTTCCCAAATCAATAAACGTATGATACTATCGCACACCATGCACTATTATAAATTGGCACGGAAACTGGGGCTGGATGTAAGAGCTTCTAAGCTCGCTTTTGCTCGCTAAGAATCTTTAACATGCGCATAGCAGGAGTAACAATACCGGAAAACAAACACCTTGAGATATCCCTCACCGCCGTATACGGTATGGGACGACCTCGCGCGCGTGCCGTACTTTCCTCTCTTGGAATTAAACATGAGAGTCGCGCGAGTGATCTTTCTGCAAAAGAAGAGAGCGCTCTGCGCGAAGCGGTGGAAAAGTTCCCATTGGAAGGTGAACTACGTCGGCGGATAAGCTCTAACATTCGACGTTTGAAGGATATCAAGGTATATCGAGGAACGCGGCATGCAAAACGTCTCCCTGCGCGCGGCCAGAGAACAAAAACGAATTCTCGCACGGTGCGCGGTAACGTTCGCAAAACCATGACCTCCGGTAGACGTAAGCTTGAGAAAACATAGTAGGTATGGGAAAAAAACGAATAATAAGAAAGAGCGGAGGCACTGTGGATCAGGGACTCAAGTCTCGCGCACTGCAACGCGTCGCGAAGAAAAATATTATAGCGGGGACACTGCATATTCACGCGACCTACAACAACACTAAGGTGTTGCTTGCCGACAAAGGAGGTAATACCGTGGCATGGTCCACATCTGGCTCCTTGGGATTTTCGGGCGCCAAGAAGGGTACGCCTTTTGCCGCCGCGAAAGTCGGTGAACTTATAGGCGATAAAGCAAATATCATTGGCGTGAAAGAGGTCGATGTTATCATTCGCGGCGTTGGAGCGGGACGCGAGTCAGCTTTGCGTGCGTTTGCCGGAAAAGGAATCGAGGTTTCTCGTATCGTCGATGATACTCCGGTTCCTCACAATGGACCGCGGCCTCCTAAGTCGCGAAGGATATAAATCCTAAGTTCGAAACTCTAAATTCTAAACAAATCACAATGTCTAAAAACCAAAATTACAGACGAATACAAACCCCCTGCTCGTTTGGAGTTTTGAGTTTGGGATTTCGAGCTTGTTTAGAGTTTCGGATTTAGAGGTTAGGATTTTTTAAAAAGATATGTTACCTATTAAATCAAAATATAAGATTGCGAAACGTCTGGGCGGCGGAATTTTCGAGCAGACGCAAACGCAGAAATTTGCACTCTCTGAGGTACGGGCCAAGCGACCTTCACGGGGTAGGCGCGGAGCATCAGATTATAATCGTCAGCTTCTCGAAAAACAGCGCCTGCGATTTACGTACGGACTTAAGGAGCGTGAATTGAGTAACTATGCAAAAAAAGCATATATGACGGAAGATCCAGCCGGTACGTTGCATGCCATGCTCGAGATGCGCGCCGATAGCGCTGTATATCGTGCGGGACTTGCCTCGACGCGCCGAGCCGCTCGTCAGATGGTCTCTCACGGTCACATCGTGATAAACGGGACACGTACCACCATTCCGTCACATCGCCTCAAAAAAGGCGACGTACTCACTGTCCGCGAAGGCAGTAAGCAAAGCTCTCTTTTTGGGCATCTTGCCGAAGGAGAAGACAAGCTACGTGCTACTCCGCGATGGATTTCAGTTGATCCGACACTTATAAAAGTGGAGATACTTCAGGAGCCGATATACGGGCCAGCCGAGACGACGATCGATTACAAGACCGTATTTGAATTCTACAGCAGATAGTAGAAAAATAAGGAGCGAAGCGACTATATTTTCCACTATCCAGCCCCAATTTCAGCAGTTATTTATTTTAGAAATCAACAAACGTATGATACACTCGTCTATCTTACATTCTTATAAATCAGCGCGAAAATTGGGGCTGGATGTAAGAGCTTCTAAACTCATTATCATTCGTTAAGAATCTCTAACATGTCCGATTATCACATTGCACTTCCTTCAAAGCCGCGCGCCGTCTCCGAAACCGAGCAGAGCGGTACTTATGAGATTAACGGACTCTATCCGGGCTACGGTTATACGTTGGGGAATTCTCTGCGTCGTATAATTTTGTCGTCTTTGCCCGGCGCCGCAATAACACACGTCAAGATACCCAATATATCGCATGAATTTTCTACCATCGAGGGCGTGAAAGAAGATGCCGTAACCATGCTTCTCAATATCCGTCGGATACGACTCAAAATTCTTACCGATGAACCACAGACCATAACGCTCTCGGTCAAGGGACCGCACTCGGTGACAGCCGCAGATTTCAAAGTACCCGGTCAAGCGGAGATACTGAATCCAGAACAGCACATTGCAAATATTACCGGCAAAGTCTCTCTTGAGCTTGAATTGCGTGCGGAGCGTGGATTGGGTTATGTACCGAAAGAGGCGCATCAAAAAGAACGCGTGGATATCGGCACTATTGCACTTGACGCAATTTTTTCTCCGATACGTCGCGTCAATTATGAAGTTGAAAATATGCGCGTCGGTGATCGCACGGATTTCAATCGCTTGCGTATGTTTATTGAGACAGACGGCACAATCTCGCCTCGAGAGGCCTTGGAACACTCCATTGAAACGATGATCCATCAACTTCGCGCCATTGTCGGTTTTAAAGAAGAAGAGGAGCCCGCAGAGACGGCATTGGTCAATGCGGAAAATGCAAAGGGCGGTACTCGCGAAGAGAAAGGCATTATGCCCAATGCTGAAATTCTCAAGACGCGTATTACGGAGTTAAAAATACCTCAACGTGTTGAAGATGCGCTTGATGAGGCCTCTATTCGGACTGTCGGCGGCCTTGTGCGAAAGCGCGAGGACGACCTTCTCGCCATCGAAGGTCTCGGGCAAAAAGGTTTGCAGGATATAAAACGGGCGCTTTCTAATCTAGGATTGACACTCCGACAATAGCCGAAAAGCACAAAGCACAGAATATGCACGAAACACAACGTATAAAAAACATGCACACGTTCAAACAGTTCAAAACACAAACTTCACAAAACACAAATAAAACACAAACATGAAAAAAGCACAAAACACAAACCTCACATCTGTTCCGATCTTTGAAAAGTTTATGTTTTTGGCATTTATTTGTGCTTTGGTTCCTGTGTTTTGGATATTTTGAAGGTATGAGACATCACGACAAGAACAGAAAATTCGGCAGGGTGAAGCGGCAGCGCACGGCGCTTCTGCGCTCTCTTGCACGCTCGCTTGTTCTTGAAGAAGGCATCATGACAACGACCGCAAAAGCAAAGGCGCTTCGTCCTTTTGTCGAGCGTCTAATAACTGCATCGAAACGGAGCACGGTAACCTCTCGGCGTCTTGTAGAAAGCCGGTTGGGTGGCGCACCGGATGCAGTGAAAAAACTTCATGAGACTCTCGCGCTCCGTTACAAAAAACACTCTGGCGGTTATACGCGCATTGTGCGCTTGGGTAGAGTAGGGAAGCGTGTCGGTGATATGTCACGCATTGAATTGATACAATAACGTATGACGCAAGAATACAACATTGACGCCGCCGGAAGAACGCTCGGACGAGTCGCGTCTGAAGCGGCGAAAGCGCTTATGGGCAAAACGAATGTGGACTACACTCCGAACAAACGCTCCGATGTGAGAGTTAGTATAAGCAATGTTTCAAAACTTCACATGCGAGAGCGTAAGAGGATGCAGAAAAAGTACACGACGTATTCCGGATATCCGGGCGGCTTGAAAAAAGAATCGTATACTTCGCTAAAATCGAGAAAGGGAGCAGGAGAACCTCTGCGCCTCGCGATAAAAAGAATGCTTCCGAGAAACACGATGCTTACGGAGAGAATGAAAAATCTGGTAATACAAGATTAGTAAAAGAGAAATACGTCATAAGATTGATATGAGCGCAAAGGCACAAACATACACAGAAGCGGTGGGGCGACGGAAGACCGCAACGGCGCGCGTGCGTATAGAGGCGGCAAAAAATGCCTCGATGACTGTCAATGGGATGACCGCGGAAGATTATTTCCCTCTCCATGCAATGATAAAAACCGCGTATGCACCGATGCAGGTTCTCGGTTCAACGTATACTGTGTCGGCGAAGGTGCGAGGAGGCGGACACAAGGCGCAGGCCGAGGCGATACGGATGGGGCTTTCACGCGCTATTGCCGAGATTGTTCCAGAGCAGAGAAAAGACCTCAAGGTCCTCGGTTATTTGAAGCGCGATCCGCGGGCGAAGGAGCGTAAAAAATTCGGTCTCAAGGCCGCCCGCCGCGCACCGCAGTGGTCTAAACGCTAGTTTCAACCATTAAGAGATCGTCCGCGCATAAGCACTGGCCAAGTCGGGTTTCTCAAGGTAACGAGCGGTCATACAAACTATAGTTTTTAGGAATCATTTCTGTTATAATCCCCGCGCATGGTTTCGCACGACGACAAAGAAAATCGTACGGGTGAGCACGAAATTGAATTCGATATTGAACCCGAAGGGGATCTCGGTGGCATAAGTACTGTACAAGAGAAATTGAAGAAATTAAAAGCAGAACTCGCCAAAATAAAGAAAGAGCGCCAAGA
>DPYD01000023.1 GCA_003545515.1 Candidatus Kaiserbacteria bacterium
GAGCTACACCGGCACTACTACGCTCCGGCTACGCCGGAGCTTCGAAGTGCAAGCGGTAGTGAAAAGTCCTACTGCTTGCCCTTCCGAAGCTCATGCACAGCTTAAGCGAAGGTGGGAGCTACTCCGACCGCATCTGACACTATCTCATTTTCTAACTGGGCTGGCAAAACGGCTACTCTAATCTAGCCAGCCTGAGCCGCAGTGTCGCCTTTCTCAAAGCAGTAAATATACTCTTTTAATCATTGGGATTCTCTCCGAATGAAGCCGTATCTTTTCTCTTACGCGCATTCGAAGGTTTCTCGCTTCTTTGCTCCTCAGGCATCGGTTTACTGCGTCTAACTCTCCGAGCGCGACGTGGGGCATTTTGCTCTTTCGCCATTGGAGATACAGGTTCTTCCGCCTTGCCTTGTGTCTGCTCACGCTCAACCAGAGTAGTACCAATATCCGTAGGTACTGCGGTAGCATGAGGTTCAGGAGAGTCGTAGGTCGGTGAAAGAGAAATCTCTTCCTGAATAGCATGCTGAGCGCTCGCCGAATGCACTCCACTCACCCTTCCGTTCTCAGGCCTCATGGGATGCTCAATAACCTTCTTGAGAAATTCAGAGTTGGTCTCCTTACGCTGGAAACGATGCTTATGAGAGATCATGTCAGCAAGAGCATGAGAGCGTCGTCCAAGCCAATGCGCGAGATATCCGAAAGCAATCGCCCCCCTCTGAACACTTGCGCGCATAAAATTGATGAGGTGCGGTGGTAACTTTTCCAGCTCTACCACACTCACAAGCATTATTTCTTTCGTGCGATGCGCATGCGCATCAATACGACGCCGCGTGTTCGACCAAGGCATTTTTCCGCGTCTGTTCTCCCAGTATTTAAATCCGAACAAACAGATTAAACCAGCCAACGCAACGAAAAAGACGGTCGTTGCTAATGCCATAGTCGCTCTATTTTACCGCAAGTCTCTCAAAACGCGTAACTTCTATCTTCTCGCCAAATTTTTGGGTCGCCGATTCAATAAGACCGCGTATCGTTATATTTGGATCCTTCACGAATAATTGTTCTAGCAAGACTTTTTCACTTAGATAAGAGTTGAGTTTCCCTTCCACCGCTTTTGCGCGAGCGGCTTCTGGCACAGCAATAGCTTCTTTTTCGAACACCTCTCGTGCAGATTTTATGTCTTCTTCTTTCACATCATCACGCGAACGAAACTGCGGAGCCATTGCGGCTACATGCATTGCAATGTCGTACGCTAGCTTGCCAAACTCCTCATTCTTGGAAACAAAGTCTGTCTCACATGCTAGAACGACGGCACCAACAACCGAACCACCGGCGTGCGTGTAGGCCGCTACAATTCCGGCTCCTAATTCACGATCAGACTTTTTTCTTGCGATAGCCGCGCTCTGCTTACGAAGAATTATTTTTGCCTTTTCTACATCACCTCCTGCTTCTTCGAGCGCCTTCTTGCACTGCATTATGGAAACACCTGTCTCATCCCGGAGATTTTTTATGATATCGGTCGTAATCTCCATATAGATAGTTAAGTATCATTCACTACGTTATAAGCATCAAGGGCCTTCTCTTGATACTGCAGTCCGCTATTTGTCTAATGCGTCAGGTTTAGCAACCTGCGCCTTCTTTCCCTCAAGGTACGCATTGGCGATCTGCTCACACACAAGCCGCACACTCCGCACGGAAGTATCGTTCGCAGGTATCGGATACTGTATGAGAGAGAAGTCACAATCTGAGCTCGCGAGTCCAATGACGGGAATGCCCATCTGATTTGCCTCCCGCACCGCCGTATTCTCATGGCGCGTATCGACCACGAAGAGAGCGTCGGGTAATTCAGCCATGACGGTTAAGCCACCGAAGCGCCCGAGAAGCTCCTCTATCTCACGGTCTATGAGTAAACGTTCTTTTTTCGTGTATTTCTCAAGTTCCCCCGATTCGCGTTCTTCGGTAAGCTTCTGCAAACGACCGATGCGTTTGCGGATGTTCTTGAAATTCGTGAGAGTGCCCCCTATCCAACGACCTGCGACATAGGGCATACCAGCTCTCTGCGCGGTTTCTTTTACGGTGGCCACAACCTCATGCTTGCCGCCTACAAAAAGTACGATCTTCCCGTTCCCGGCTGATGAATTCACAAAGGCGCGTGCCGTCTCAAGATACTTATGCGTCCCTTCAAGATCAAAAATGTCCATGCGATCTTTCGTACCATATATAAAAACTGTCGCAGTCGGATGACGACGCGAACGCGCATACCCAAAGTGCGCTCCGGCTTCGAAGAGTGTTTTAATATCGGTCTGTGTAGTTGTCATACAGCGAGCAACCCCACCCACAAAGCAAACGAGTTGGGCTGGTGCATACTATCAAACAGAATCGTCTGTCGCAACGGTCGGTCGGTCTGTATCCGCCGCCGTCAGTGCCTCGATAATGGGCGCAAGGCCTCCGGACAAGACCTTCTCAAGGTTCGACCATGACTCCTTGATTCTATGATCCGTGATACGATCCTGCGGAAAATTGTAGGTACGTATTTTCTCAGAGCGTTCACCTGTTCCGATTTGAATACTCCGCTCCGCCGAACGTTTTCTCGCCTCCTCCTCATCTTGTGCCAATTGAATACGACTAATGAGAAGCCGCATGGCTTTCTCACGATTTTGCTGTTGACTGCGTTCCGACGTACACTTCACTTCAATACCGGTCGGCTTGTGAACAAGCCGGACGGCAGTCTCTACCTTATTGACATTCTGGCCACCCGCACCACCTGAGCGGGCAAATGATACCTCAATGTCAATGGGGTTCAATTCTATTTTTGTGCGCTTATACAGTGGAAGTATCGCAACTGAGGCCGTTGAAGTATGAATACGGCCTTGTTTTTCCGTTAAAGGAACGCGCTGAACACGGTGAACGCCAGTCTCATATTGTAATTCGCGATAACAGTCATTGCCTTTTATCTCGAACTGCACTTCTTTGAAACCACCTTGAGCCGCCCGCGATTCATCGAGTGACTTCCATCGCCACCCGCGCGACTCTGCATACCGTAGGTACATATTAGCGAGATCTTCGGCAAAAAGGGACGCTTCCTCTCCCCCGACACCCGCGCGTATCTCAAGAATGAGTTCGTTCGGCCATTCGCGCTCACCTGGACGACCGATAATGGATTCCATCTGTTCCATGAGCTTCTTCTTCTGCTCTACTATGTCTTGGAGCTCTTTTGTCGCAAGCTCGCGCATGGAGGGGTCCACTTCGATGAGCTCTGTCGAATCTTGCTCCGCTTGCGTGAGACGTTTCCACTCGGCAACAAGATAGGCGACACGATGGTCGTTTGCATATTCATCCGGGTTAAATACTTCTTTCACCATAACAAAAGAATAACACCGTCTTGCCACAGCACTGTGTTCGGAATTAGTAAATCCGAAAACAGCACCAGGATACAGGCAATGACGTTACTTCTCTGACTCTTTAGAAATCTTCCGAGAAGACGCTTTCTTCGGTTTTGAGGCGGCCATCCTTCTCTTGAACTTCTCCACGCGTCCAGCGGTGTCTATGACTTTTGAGTGTCCTGTATAGAATGGATGAGAAGCGCTGGATATTTCCACATGGAACACTGGGTACTCTTTCCCGATAGTCCCTAATCCTTTCTGGCCGGATGAACCGTCCTCGTAGGCCTTGGTCCATGTCGCTGTCTTCTCGGTCGTAACAGTCGAGGAAATCAAAAAGCTCTTCCCGCTGGTGGAGTCTTCAAAAATGACCGGTCGATAACCCGCCGGATGTGTGTCCTTTTTCATGACGCTATTTCTACACTAAAAAAGCAGTCGGGGCAAGGGCGGCAGTGTTTTTCAGTAACAACCACCTCAAGATAAACTACCGCGCAGCCAAGCTNNCCTGATTACAGGCTCTCTGCTCTCCTCCACGGGGAAAACTACGTTTTCCCCGACCCCCTTTCCTCATGCGCATTCATCCCCGCAGCCAAGCCCCCACACCTATCTTGGCGAAGGCGCCCCGCACCGCACTTCGTGCATCGCCAAGATAGGTGTCGGGGGCAAGCTGTCGGGGAATTCTGCGCATGGATTAATGCGAGAGCGGCGTGTGGGTTGCGAGAGACTAGCGAGCGCGAGGTGCCTGGCTCGAGGAATTTTTCAGCAGAAAAATATCCGTACTCGAGCAGCCCACACGCCGCCCGAGCAATCAACGCCCCTCCAAAATATCTATCTGTTTCTGGAAATCTTCAGCAAAATTCAAGACGCGTGTTCCATATGAGGCAAACGCCGGATTTTTCCAGTTGCCGCCGGCGAAGTAGCGCAGAGCCGCTTCGCGCTCGGCGGCAGATGTTCCCCTGTCGGCACCAAGATCAGCAAGAAATATTGCTGAGGCCGTAAACGCCGTTTGCGGGAGCCATGGATTCGGCGGATTTTTTCCTGTTGCCCTAGCTATCCGATCCTTGTAGAGCATCCATGTGGATGGAATGAACTGCGCCGGACCCATAGCACCTCCGTATCCAACCGACTGCGGGCAAGAAACAACCTGTGTGTTCCAATTAATACCGAGCTCGGTTGTTATTTGTATGAACGAATCAACATCTCTATTTGGATGCATGACCCGTTCAAAAAGGCGTCCTGTATTCACGCCTTTGCCGTTCCCCCTTTCGGGCTCATTCGTAAGGAGGCATTGGCCAACGTTCTTTCCAAGGTCAGATTCGTTCTTTAGTATGCCGAGAAGAAACGCGGGGCGCACCCCTGTCGTGACGCTCGCCGATTTTGCGAATTCGTACGCGGTTCCAAAAGAGATGTCCGCCGAACCCAAAAGTTCAAAGATGACCGCTCGTATCTGCGCCGCCGTCCGCTCACGTTCCGCGATAAGCTCTTGATACGCCTTTTCTTCGCCTTTGGTGGCCGTGAGTATTTGTTGTTTTTCTCTTTCTTTTCGTTCTATTTCTTTCTTCTCAAGCAATTGCAAACGGCGAAGACGTTCTTCATCGCTTTCCTGGCTCTCAAGGGCCGTTCTGCGGGCAAGCAAATCGGACCGAAGTAAGGCCATTTCCTGAAACGATACATCAAGCGCCTTCTGGAGCGTGTGGAAATCATCCAAATCTCTAAAAACTTCCGAGAGAGAACCCGCAAGTACAAAGTGGGAAAGTGAAAGATCGTCTATCTCGCGCGTGCGACGGATAAGCTGTGCGAGAGACGCTTCAGAGCGCTCCACTTTTTTGTCCAATTCCGATATGGCAACCCGCTTATCTGTTATTCCGTCGCGAATCTTCGAGAGCGTGATATCGCGAAATCGTATCTCTTGCGCGGCGATTGCTATTTGGTTGTCGAGAATCGCCATGTCGCGCTCAAGCGACGTGCGCTCCGCTTGTTTTTCTGAGAGAACACCCCTCTTCTCGACGATATCCTGCTCAATGACAGCCAATTCACGTTCAAGACGAAGACGCCGCTCTTCCATCGTCTCGGCAGACACAAAAAAAGGTGCGGTGGATATAATCGCAAATGCGAGAGCATACAGAAAGAGCAGTGCTCGCGCCCGTTTCCCAAGCATATACATCAGAGGGATTATACCAGAGGACGCTCGAACGGACGCGAGTTTTCTCCACGATAGAAAGATGGTTTACTTTCTTTCTTCTTTCCCGCCTGAGGCGGGTCCGCCTTTGGCGGACTTCTCTTCCTCTCCAGATGCACTCGGTGTTCCCGTCTCTGCCCCCTCTTTCTTCTCTCCAATGATCTCCGTCTCAGGCAGAGGAGCTACCTCTTCCGGTTCTTCCTCGAATATCTTGACCGAAGCGATTATCTCGTCAGGTTCCGTGATAAGCGAAGCGCTTTCCGGAAGCGGTATTTGAGACGCCATG
The DNA here is from genome assembly GCA_003545515.1 of Candidatus Kaiserbacteria bacterium. Lineage (GTDB taxonomy): Bacteria > Patescibacteriota > Minisyncoccia > Phycocordibacterales > UBA2100 > UBA10103. Next base: position 5,840 of record DPYD01000023.1, read on the forward strand.
ATGTGGTCGCCGATGTCCTGAAGCAACGAGAGGTCGACAGGAAGGTTGTGCGGCAAATCGTGTGGAGATACTTCTATCTCGACTTCATGCAATGTTTTTACAACGATATGACCCGCCTTCTCTGCAGGCGCAACATTCACGAATACGAGGGGGACGCTCAAGACAATCTTCTTTCCTTTCTCTAGACAATAAAAATCGGCGTGCAAGAGTTTCCCTGTGACGGGATGGATTTGTACGTC
>DPYD01000021.1 GCA_003545515.1 Candidatus Kaiserbacteria bacterium
CATTGCTTCCACATGTTCGAAAATATTCCTTCAAAACAAGATCCCACAGCCGTTCCATATATAGAATCGCACATTACAAACCACGACGGCTTACTATTCACCGTTCTATATATGGAATCATGCGAAAATTCGTTATCATACACACATGAAGCGAAAGATGCGCGACCTGACGAAGAAGGAGATTATCGTAACACTGGATGCGCTGTACACAGCGGCCAGTGCCATTAAGGGACGAGACGCCGTAAAACTTTTCCTGCGCGATTTGCTGACCTCAAGCGAGCGCATCATGCTTGGCAGACGTATCATCATCGCGCGGATGCTTATTGCGGGAGTATCACACGAAGAAATTGAAAGGAGGCTTCGCGTCGGCAGAGGGACGATTGGGCGCGTAAATAAATGGCTTCACGACCAGTTTCCCGGTTTTGAGAAAGCGATAGCAGAGATGGAACGAATATATGAACTTCGCTCGAAAAGAAGTACGCGCGGCCTTGAACCATTTTCTGCTTCCTGGATGAGACGTCGCTATCCGCTCATGTTTTGGTTTATCCCCGATTCGAAACGACAGCGTCGCGATTCTGACCTGTATCCCTGGTGAGTTGTTCCATATATGGAATCGAGCGATTGATGACCGTAGTTCTTCCGTGCCACTCTCTACCTTATCGTACTACCTTATCGTCCTACTTTATCCTTGTCTCCATCTTGATTCCATATATGGAATCAAGCAAACGATAGCAGTCGTCTCTGTTCTGTCTCGTTTGTAACTTCACCCAATTCCATATATGGAACAAGGGAGATTCTATATATGGAACGGCGAGATTTGGAGTGATATGAAAAGAAAAGAAAAGAGGAAGAGAGAGAAAGAAAAGAGTAACTTTTGAAAAATTCTTTGGCCGCGGCGGATTTAATACCGCCGCGGCCAGTTGATGAAGACTAAGTCTTCACAGAGAGCTTCTCATCTCTCCCGCCATACAGAACGATAACTGCTCCTGCGGCGACGAGATCTCGGCTGACGTGGAGCCGAAGAAGCAAAGACGCTCGATCAAAGGTGAGATCATTCAGTTTCTCCCCGATCCTCTTCCTCGCTTCTTCGGCGGAGAGATGCGCTCTCTGCGCCGCCGCAAGGCGTATCCGAAGCCACCGCTTCACAGTGGCAATAGAAAGCTCAGACTTTGTTGACATACACTTCTCCTTCTCTTTCACCGGTGATATGAAGTACCCGCCCCATAGCGCCGTAGATTTTCGCGGCATTGCGGACGGGTGGAAGCTTGGGAACACTAGAACCACAGTCCACGAAACGGATCTGTCCCGTTACCCCAGAGCTTTCGGGACTAAGGAGATAGGCCGCTTCGTTGGCGATCTCTTGAAGAGTCGCCCGCCGTCCGAGCGGGGACATCCCTTCGGCCCAGTCGCCGATGACGCGGAAGTGCTGAATTCCGCGCGCCGACAGCGTATCCTCGGGGCTTGCGGAGATTGCATTCACGCGGATGCCGTGCTCACCGAGGTCAAACGCGGCATACCGGACGCTCGCTTCGAGAGCCGCTTTCGCTGGCCCCATGATGTTGTAGTGGGGCCACGGCCGCGACGCGTCGAACGTGAGCGTCAAGATGCTACCTCCGTCGGGCATGAGAAGCGTCGCGCGGCGAGCGATCTCGATGAACGAGTAGCACGAAATCATCATCGTCGTCGCGAAGTTCTCACGGGATGTGTCGATGAAGCGCCCTCGCAACTCGTTCTTGTCAGAGAAGGCGATGCCGTGTACGATGCCGTGAAAAGGTCCGAGGGGCGCGAGTTTTCGGAAGCAATCCTCGACCTGCTCCGGATCCCCGACCTCACACCCGTAGACGTGTTCAATGCCAAAGGGATGGGCGAGTTTCCTAACACGTTCAAGCATCATCGGATGTGACACCAGAACGACATCGGCTTTGTCAGCGAGCATGCGTTGGGCGATTGCCCAGCAGAGCGAGCGATCATTTGCCACGCCGAATATGGCCACGCGTCTCATGGCGCATTCCTTTCTATGTTTGCGATTCCGCAACATTACGGAATCTCTACATGTAACAGTACGCACCGTCGAAAACGAAGTCAATTGCCGGATATGGCAGAAGTTAAGCGTCGGCAGTTATCCCACACACTTACTGTGCCGTCGCCTCTTTATGGATTCCAAGAATGACCATGTCTTTTTGTAGCGATAGGTGAAGAAGCCGCTCCTGTTTCGTCTTATAACGGCATGGAATTACGGCACAGTAAGTGTGCGGGTTATCTACAGCTATTCTCAAAAAGAATAGACAACACGCTTTGCAGTGCTATTCTTGCCGCACAAAGAAATGGCACAGGATAATCTTTCATATTACGAGAGCGAATCCGAAGGCAAGAGTGTCGCCATCGTCGGTGTCCCTATGGGGCTCGGAAGTGACGAGAGAGGACTGCAGGATGCGCCTCGTTATCTACTCGATCATGGACTTGAGGATGTCATCGCGTCCATTGGCGCAGAAATTACCGATATCATAATGGTTCCTTGCAGGAATCCGGAGCGCGTAGTATCCGCAGGATATGCAAAATATTTGGATGAAGTTATCGCGGCTTCGCGCGTGTCTTCTGTAGTAGTTGGGCGCGCGGTGCGCCGAGGCGACTTTGTTCTCGCACTTGGCGGCGATCATTCTATAGCGCTCGGTACAATCGCAGGCGCGGCTACCGCATTAGAGCATCGTACACTCGGCGTCATTTGGATAGACGCACACCCAGATGCAAACACGGACACATCGACGTTTTCAGGCAACATTCATGGCATGCCCGCCGCCGCTTTGATGGGTTTTGGGCATCCGCTTCTCACCGGAGTGGGCAGAGAAAAGGAGTGCAGTGTATTGCCCGAACATTTTCTTTACCTTGGACTTAAAGACATCGACAAAGCAGAGATAGATTTTCTGCGCCGCGAATCCATTTCTGCGATCACCATGTTGGATATTGCGGAACGCGGTCTTGCGCGCGCCATGCGCGCGATAGATGCACTCCGACGAAAAGTCGACGTGGTATGGGTCAGTATGGACATGGATTCCATCGACAAAGAATATGCGCCAGGAGTGGGCATGCCAACATCAGGCGGATTGACTCGGCGCGAGGCACTCGCTCTTGCTCACTACATCGGGCATACGTGTCTGCTCGCCGGTATTGATGTTGTTGAGATACATCCAGCGAAGGATGAAAAAGAAAAGACGACTACTCTCGCATTTGAGCTCATCGCACTATTCTTAGGTGGCAAGTACAGTTGGTATGAGAAATATATGGATGACTATCGGCACACGAATATTTCAAATGAACGCACGAAAGTCAGGCGAAGCAAATGAAAAGATTTTCGACGTCTTTGGGGTTATTCAAACAAACTCGTTCTTTTTGAAAATCGCATAATTTTCCCCACGCAACTCTTTTTCCCTGAGTGGCAATATGGTCTTGATCGATATTTCAATGGCAGTACCACCGACCCTTTCGATATTGCACATAAGTTTCGTAGCGCCATTCGCGGCCGATGAGTTTTGTTTTTTTGCCATCTCTATCAATTTTTTGTAATTCTGCACTACGTTTTGTTCCGTTCCGAACACTTCTTTTACTGCATGAGCCGCTTCTTCATAGGTTACAACACCTTCATCCTTGGATTCTTCCGATACGTTTTTTAGTTCCTCATCTGTTTCAATCTCGGTATTTTCCCAGAAATCCTCTCCGACGTCCTTAACCGACGGGGACATACCTTCGCTGTCGAGAATTCCCATACATGTATACTTTCCGGTGCCCCTCAATACGTTCGCTTGGACTAGAGGCAGTAAAATCCATCCTCCCGGCGCGACATTTTTCAAGAGGCGCGACGAGGGACGCACCTTTTCATTCATAACGATGACGACATCAGCTTGCTCCGATATTCTATGTTTCTCCGCTATCCCTTTTTCCGCATCATATCCGCGGTCTTTCAGTAGTTTTGCTTCACCTCTTGTTTCGGTCAGGAATTTTATGTTTTTTGAGTCCTTGAGTCCGAATGCACGCGTGATGGCGACATCTAATTCTGGGTTTATAACGTAGAAGTTGAGATTTTCAGGGTTCGCATGTTTGACGGAAGGGAATGCATTTCTAAAAGTGCGTAACGCCTTGATATCTTTCATGTGTACCTCGAGCGGTTTGCCCTTTCCAAAATCGCGTTCAAGTTTTTCTACAAACTTCGCTTCGTTCACCTTATCGTTTTCCGCGATCCTCAATTGAGTATCCTTCTCACTATCATCAACGCGAGGATTATGGGAAGGAGATTCAGATATTCGGTGAGACTTGCGAGAGGATTGTGCCATCCCTGAGATTATATCAAAGCGCAAAGAATGTGCACAGGTCGGGTCTAGACGTGTATCACGTACACGATACCATTTTAGATACGCACTAGCAGTTAACTTTTCATAGTGATATGTACGAAGTAACATGGTTGCCGATTCTTGTCGCAGGAATTATTGCGATAGTTATCGGCTTTGCGTGGTATCACCCAAAAGTGTTCGGAACGGCATGGATGCGCATGTCGGGCATTACACCGGAAAGCGTTGAGAGCGGGAAAAAACGGATGCCCATTGTCATTGTCGTTGCGACACTCGCGGCCATGCTTGTGGCATACGTGATGAATCACTTCGGTGTCGCGTGGGGCGTCTTTGATATTATCGGCGCCATTGAACTCGGCATCTGGACATGGGTCGGTTTTGTCGCGCCAATTATGCTCGGCATTGTCTTGTGGGAGCAAAGGTCGTTCAAACTCTATGTCATCAACGCGAGCTACTGGCTCGTGACGTTCATCGCAATTTCGGTTACTCTCGTGCTTGTAGGATAACGCTTTTTCCATGAGTAACTTTGTCCGCTACGCATTCATGCTCGCGGCGTGTTTAATCGTCGCGGGAGTTGCCTTTTTTTGGTTTCAATGGGATTTCCCCGCATCAAAAGAGGTATCGTTTGCAAAAATCGGTGATCAGACGGTCCGCGTTACTGTCGCGGACACACCAGAAAGTCGTGAGCGCGGACTTTCCGGTCGTGACGGCCTCGCATCAGACGAGGGAATGCTTTTTGTGTTCCAAAACGACGGATATCATACGTTCTGGATGAAGGATATGCTTTTTTCGATAGACATCATATGGCTTTCTCACGAAGGAACGGTGGTTGACATCGCCAAAGACGTGTCTCCCGACACATTTCCAATGTCATTTTCTCCTCGCGCTTTTGCGCGTTATGTCTTAGAGCTTCCTGCGAGATTTGTCGAGGAATATACTATACAAATAGGGGACGAAGTACGTTTCTAGTATCGTTTTCGGTGTGCCACGAAGCAGTCGGTTAGATTATCCACAGCAATTAACGCGCGCACTTCTATGTGCACGGGAGTACAATAAATATCCCTTCAAATAATTATCAATATTATCTCAAGCGCATGACACCAAAGACCACCACACGGCAGGTAGCAAAAGACGCCGCACGTGAGCAACAAATTCCGCGCCTTGGAGGCAGTGCCACAAACCGCGTGTACAAAAAATACCTTCCTAATATTCAAAAACGTTCTGGCGCTATTGTACCGTTCGAATTCTCGAAGATAGTTGCGGCCATTGAGAAGTCGATGAAGGCCTCCAACGAGGGTTCTTTTGACGAGGCGGTGGTCGTGGCGCACAAAGTGGCTGGGGAAATGATGCGCATCGCCCGCGTGTACAAAAACTTTCTTCCCACAGTGGAGGGTTGCCAGGATGAAGTTGAGCGCCAGCTCATGCTCTCCGATTACGTTGCGACATCGAAGGCGTACATTCTTTTTCGTGCTGAACGCGCGAAGCAACGCCGTGAACAAGGAGATGTGCCGGAGCATGTTAGGAAACTTTCTGAGGAGAGTAAGAAATATTTTAAGAACAATCCTCTTGGCGAGTTCGTGTACCTGCGAACATATGCGCGCTGGATAGAAAGCGAACAGCGGCGCGAGACATGGATAGAGACAGTAGATCGTTACGTAAATTTCATGCGTGAAAATCTTGGTGACAAACTCACAAAAAAAGAATATGCAGAACTGCGCGAAGCGATATTAAATCAGGAGGTAATGCCTTCCATGCGCGCCATGCAGTTTTCGGGAGATCCTGCGCGCAAGTGCAATACCTGTTTTTACAATTGTTCATTCATAGCACCCGTCAAACTTCCGGATTTTGCGGAGATAATGTATCTCTCCATGCAAGGGTGCGGAGTAGGATATGCCGTCGAGAGCCAGAACAT
>DPYD01000077.1 GCA_003545515.1 Candidatus Kaiserbacteria bacterium
CGAGGGTTCCCATCTTTTCTCTCCATCTTCATACAGCCGTGAGCCCATGATGCCTGGCAAAAAGAGAACGCTTGAACAGCATTCCTCCATTGCACCTTCTTCAGTGATAGTGAACCGTATCGTCTCGATGAAATTCTCGGGGGCCTGCGCGTGTGCGACTGTCCCGAAAAGATAAGCGAATATGCGCTGAAGCCATGGGACTTGCGTCGGAACAGGAGCGTCAACTTCATACACGTCAAGCTCATAGACGCCCGTCCCTTCCCATGCAAGAGTTTCAGAACCAAAAAAGCCGCCGATCGATGCAACGAACTCGCGTGCACCTTCAGGACCTGGAATGTGGAAGAGTGCACCTTCTGCAAGAAACACAAATGGATCATGGGTTTGCACCTGAACGTCTTTTGAGACGTTGAGCGGCACGGCATACGTGCCGCCATCCTGCATATTGACCGGATCGTCGAAAAATATCTCGCCGGTGTCTGGATCTTCTATAAGATCGCCCCAGACAAGGGTCGAAATCGCATGAGCACTCGCGGGAAAAATAAAAAGAACGACTCCTGCAAAGAGTGTCGCCGATGCAATCCACTTCATGAAGACGATTCTACCATCATTGCTCTGAACGAGTGCTCTCCTTTTTCCCAATGATTCATGCCTATTAGTACCGTACCGGCTTTTCGCGCATATGACGCCTGACGCCTGCCTGCCGGCAGGCAGGGAACGGATCCTCGGCATCACAATGCTGTTGCGGGGGACTAGACTCGTCGCTACGCTCCTCTTTGAGAACCCTCGGTCCTCAACGCTCCCCGCCAGTTGGCGGCTCACTGCTCTCCACCACGGACACAAACCCCCGACCCCCGTCTGGGGAACCCCTGCCTGCGGCAGGCAGGACTCGGTTTCCCAAACCTTCCTCCACGGGGTTTTGTTCTAAACTCCCGTTTTCTGACACTTTTCCAGTCTTGCCCCCGCAACTCGCGCACTCAAACGCAAAAACTCTCCCAAGCTGGGAGAGTTTTTGCTTTGCTAGTTGCCTGAGGCGATACCGTACCCCACCGGTCAAGCGCCATAAGGTTTCTTGACGTATCAATAGTATCTCGGAGCGATGGGGGCAAGTATGCGTCAGTTCCAACACATTTCGGATACTTTCGATGGTTTTTTACGAGCGAACAAGCGGAGCGGTACCGTACTACTACACGACGATTCTCGGGTCTTGCGAAGGACGCAAGGCGTTTATGAATTACGCAGAGAATGGGAGAAGTTTTCAAGTGCGGTTCGTTGAACGTCCTGCAGGTGCGTGGCTGGCCTTTTCTCTGTAACAAACGCAATTGCGTCATTTATGCCCCGCCCCTTGGAAATTAAATATGCTGCCACAAGTGTTGGTGCGCGCCCGTGCCCATTTTGGCAGTGTACGTACACTTTCTTCCTTTGTTCCACGAGAGTCTGGAGTGTGCGAACGCCGAGCGAAAGCTGATCGGGAGTCGGTGCCGTGTGATTCTTTATGGGCAACCAGAGATATGCCTCGACCCCGAATGGCTGGTCAAGACGCGCCGCCTCAAGAGAAATGTCTGCCATGATGCCTTCTTTCTTCAAGACTGCAGTAAGACCGAGAACACAGCATTGATTTGAGCCGACATAAATTCCGTCCGCAATGTAGTCGTAGTTCAATGTAACTTCGTCTTTGTGTACGTGCTCATTTTGCATACAAATTTATTTACTTATTAAACGCGGCAGTTTTTGATTAATCGCACTAATCATTTCGGAAATACTACTTATCTTATTCATCTCCTGCGCCGACAAAAACGAGGAAAGGACGTCCTTGTTCTCCACAAAAATCGCTGGTAGCTCCGTATGCGTCTCGTTCGGGTATGCGCGTCGAAATTCATCCTTGTGGAGGAATACCTTTTCCATGGGTAATGTCGTGAGGTGTTCGCTCCACTCCTCTTTTTTCCCCGTAACCCCGTAGGTTATTTTACATAAATTACACTCCTGCGAGTTGGGTGCGACGATTTTCCGCACGAAGTCGTTCGCGACGGCAAAAAACGATGAGTCTGCATTGTATACAAAGATAAGTTTATCCATGGCGAAGGAACGTTATGCGAATATCTTAATACCGTAGCTAAGCACGATGCAGAGTATTCCGAGGATGCCAAGACCCTGCTCCACTTTCATAATCTTCAAAACACGCCTATCAATTTTGCGTTCGGAGAGGACGCGACGATGCACGCCGAGCGCCGCAAAGGCGATAGAAATCGTTCCAACGGCATCAAGTGTTGCGGTAACAAATTCCATATTATGTGTAGGAGCGTCGAAGTAAGAGTATGCTGGATACGAAAATTAACAAAGCGCCGACGCTTGCGATCGAAAGTGTTGCCCACAGCGGAAGGTACAGGAGCGAGGCAAGTGCCGCGTAGAGTACGAAAGAGATGTGGTCAATTGGTCTGCGCGGAAATGAGTATTCCGTTGTACGCACCATGCCACGAAGGACGACGTATACCCCGACAATCATGCCCGGGAGATACAGAAACCCGATCCAATTCCATGCAGGATTGAGAAAGATAACGAACCCCACGCCGCCGAAAAACAAAAGGTCAGCTGTCGTGTCGAGTTTTCTTCCCACACGAGTTTCCGCACCCAATTCTCGCGCAAGCATGCCGTCCGCCTTGTCTCCAATCATCTGAAAGAGCATTAAAAGAATGAACATCGTATCGAACCTGAAATACAGAAACGCTGCCGCGGGAAGTGCCGCTATAAATCGCGCAAGCGAGATAAGATTTGGTACGTGACAATACCAAGGCGCTGCCCAGTTGATCGCACGTTCATTCGCAGATACTTCCATAACTTTTCATCAATCGGAATTGCATTAGTCACCATCACAGCAATAGATAACACTCCGAGCTGTTGCAATTGATGTGCTCGTGACGGTTCTTCGTAAGCACGCCCTCGTACTTTTCAATAGCCTCAAGCGCATCTTTTGGTGAGGAGACAATGGTAAAGACCTCGTATTCCTCCGGTCGCACCAGCATATTGTTCTTAAAGGAGTCCATGATTGGCTTCCAGAAATCTCCGTAGAGAATGAGTGGCTTGTGATGCCCGAAATACAGGCGCGCGAGTCCCCACGCCATACCAAATTCCGATATGGTACCAGTGCCGCCGTTGAAGATGATATTTATGTCGCTCAATTCGAGCAGTTTCTTCGTCCGAAGGACATAATTCGCCTCTTCGAATCGCTCGTCTGCATGATTTGCGGCAATTTCCCCGACAAATGAAGTCGTCAGTTCGGGACGGTAGTACACGGCGACAGTACGACCACCGGCCTCTTTTGCGCCTTCGGTCGCAGCGAGCATGACGCCAGGGCCGCCGCCATTCACAACCCTCCTTCCGCTTTTGGCCACGAGCTTAGCCACTTCGCGCGCAGCCTCGACATGGGTATCCCCAACATTTCCGCATGCGCATCCAAAGAACGAAACTGATTTAATTGTGTTCATAGATTAAAAACGTGAACCACCCGAAGGGTTATGGTCGGGCGGTTCCGTTTATTACTTTTTCCCGCATCCGCAATCGCAGACCCCATCGGCTTTATGTTCGTGATTGCACATCGTGCATATTTTTGCGGCACCCTCCTTTTTCATTGCACTGCATCCACATCCGCATGAGCCATCCGCTTCCTTGTGTTCATGATTGCACATTGTGCATGTACCAGATTTTGAATCCATATTTTTATATGATTATGTGTAATAACTTCGACCTCTACCTTCCTTCCCTGATTAGCTTCGCCAAACGTATTGGCATCATAAACAGGAGGAAGGCGATGGAAAGAAGAGCGAGAAAGATGCCGTCGAGGATTTTACCGACACCGACAAGTTTAAGCCGAAGAAGTTCTGATGGGTAATTCTGGATCTGCACGAGCTGTTTGTTTAGGTCTGACCCTGTTGGTGCGGCCTCGCGCTCAACTTTGGCGAGCGAAAAATACGAGCTTTGCAGCGCGTGGAATTTTGCCTCTTCTGCGGTTACCTGAGCGTGCATCGCGGTTCCTTGCCACGCAAATGATATGGCAGTAACAACGAGTGCAGCGAGAACCAAGAGCGGGACCATCATCTGTTTCATGTTTTGCATAAATGTATTTTAATTAATTACTGAATGAATAAAGCTAATAATTTTATTAACGTGTAGGCAACATTCGCGGTACACCATGATATTCACACAATTCACCGTGAATTTTATGATCACCGTAGGCGGTCGTCGCGGCGACGGCACCGAGCGCCGCGGCAGTGATGTCTTGTTTGAATGCTCCAAAATGATTGACGGTATCGCCTGCCGCGAACACGCCATCAACATTCGTTTTCATCGTGTTGTCGACCTTTATGTACCCCCGCTCGTCGAGCTCAACGCCGAGCGACTGTGCGAGAGATACGTTCGGCAGTGCACCAACCTCCACAAACAGTCCGCCTATGACAAGGTCGGTGGAACCGTTGAGCGGTTTTGAGAGCACTATCTTTTCAAGTCTTTCCTTGCCAATCAGCTCTTTAACTTCTGTCTCGGCAATTATTTCCACTTTACTCCGTAGTTTTTTCAACTGCTCAAGATTTATCGCTTCGGCAGTTACGTCTTTGCCCCGAATGATCAAGTACACTTTCTTCGCATACTCGGCGGCGAGATTAGCGCCTTTGACCGACGCATCTCCGCCTCCGACTATTACTATTGTCTCTCCGCTGTAGACTGGGCCATCGCACGTCACGCAATAATGTACTCCTTTTCCGGTCAACTCTTTCTCGTTTGGCAATCCAAGTCGTCTGCGTTCGGTGCCGACAGCAAAGAGGAGTGTGTTTCCGTTGAACGCCGCATCTTTGGTATGGACGGTAAAGCAATGCTTGGTGTTATTCCTCTCGACCTTCTCGACTTTTTGATTTTTCACTTCAACGCCGAGGGCGATTGCCTGCTCCTTGATGAGGGAGGCGAGTTCAAATCCGTCGATTGATTTGACGCCCGGATAATTTTCAATGTTCCCAGCGCTCGCCGTTTCTCCGCCAAATACTTCGCCGATGATGAGCACTTTCATGCGATACCGGCTCGCATAGACTCCTGCGGACAATCCCGCGACACCAGAACCAATTATGATGAGATCGTAATGTGTTTCCATAGTTGCTATTAATTCGCCCGCCGAGAAATCATTATGCCGAGCACCGCGCCCCACATCATATGTGAGAGTGCAAACACTATTGGATTTAGATTCAACATTATGGGATCAATAAAGGGGAGAGCAACGAACCACATAACGAAGAATATCGCGAGCGCATAGAGCGCGCCGACGACAGCTCCTACCATCAGCGTCGAGAGAAGACGTCCGAAGATTGCGGCGAACACGAGAGCAAGCACGACGGAATTCATCATGTGCCCCATCATGCCGAGGACAACGGGGATGAGAGAAAACGCGACTGGAATCGCGATTGTTTGCAGATCGCGCACAATGGTTGCGGCGATAAAAATCGGGGCAGACCAAAACCCGACACCAAACAATCCTTCATACACCATCTCCAACATCGCCATAACGATACTTGCGACGAGACCTGCGATAAGTACTTTTTTGTTCATAGTGATAATTTATTTGATAATAACGCTAATAAGTACACCCTCCCACCAACGCCTTCATAGTACTCCTGCGATTTTTACGAAGCATATGACGTTTCCAGTGATGGGTCGTGTAGCGTGAGCGAGTCGCGAGGATCACAAAGTTCTTTTTGAAGCAGCACCTTGTCGAATGCATCGGGGACTCCTAGGAAACGTAAGACGTGCTCCATATCGCGCACAGCGTTATAGAGACACACTGATGCTCCCGGCGAAGGTGTCATATTGAAAATAATATTATCGCCGATGATTTTTCCTTCACCGAGCAGTAGTTCGTGAGTGTTGGTGTTTACGCGCTGGAGTCGCATGCCACCGAATCCGCGAGCGCGGACAAAGTCCGCTCCGGTTAGCGTCGGTACGATTTTGCGGGCTTGTAGTGCAAAAAAGTATGGCGCGACGATCGGGATTTCATACAATACGTTTCGGACGAGGTACCAAAACCGGAGTGGATCGAGCAATATGACTGCAAAGCTTCTCCATGTGCGCAGTCGGTGGAGGCCGGAGACCGCAAAATAATCTAGCGAAGTTTTCCAATTGCGAGCTTCAAGGACGGGGAAGAATCGAGCAGTCGGACCCCAGCGAGTTTTCCCAGGGACGCGTACATCCGGATCGCCGTGAATCGCTGAAAAAGGGAGCCGCGGCTCTTGAACAGAGTAAACTTTTCCCTTCAGAACTTGCTTCGTGAAGAAAAAAGTACCCGCAACGGGAATCAACGAGAATTCCTTGCCGAGTCCGAGACGTTTGGCAAATAAAAGTGAGTACGCGTCCGCATCAAAGACAACGACGCGTGCTCGGAGCGTCTCGCCGTTAGCGCGCGACACTTTCCATTGACCATCTGCATCACGCGCCACATCGGTCACTGGTGAGCCGAGGAATATTCGTACACGCCCAGCGGCATCAGTTCGCGCAAGCGTTTGATCAACGAATGACTGCGCGAGCCTCTGGTAATCAACCGCGTATCCCATTTGTGCCAGCGCCACTATTCGCTTATGCGAGGGACGTCCCTTTACCACCAGCGGCTCCATCTCTTCGATATCGGCACGATTCAGCTTTCGCAAATTCGGAAAGACCGCGCGAATCTTCTCAAATCGCTCATCAAGTTTCATGACTTCCTCCGCTCCAACTGCCAGAACCATTTTGTGGGTGGGGAAAAGAATCTTCGAACGGATGTCATCGGGAAGCGAGGCGGCGTAGTGAGCAACCATTGAAGCCGCCGGGGCCACATCCTTCACTTTCTCGACCGAGTAATTCGTCTCGATGTCCCCGATATGGAGCGTCTGACTGTTGTTGTTTGCACGCGAGTTGACGGATCCGATCACTGCATACTTTTCGATCAGTGCGATTCGTGCGATTGAGGTATAGCGGGCAAGCGTGTACAAAAGCGCCGTTCCGGATGCGCCGCCGCCTACAATGACCACGTCATGGATTGCACTTTCTTTCATGGTTTGGGGGTAGCCGAACTCGCGATGCGTTCGACTGCCGTGATATAAGCCGCCTCCCGCAGCGATACCTTGCGCTTTTTCGAGACGCTGATGACCGTATCGGTCGCATCGTCCATAAGTTTCTTGAGCCGGGCGAATACGTCGGCTTTCTTCCAGTGCTCGTTCTTTCTGTTTTGCTCCCACTCAAAATAAGAGACCGCGACTCCTCCGGCATTCGCCAAGACGTCGGGTATGACCGTGATCCCTTTCTTTTCAAGAATGGCATCCGCCTCAAGTGTCGTGGGGCCATTGGCCATTTCGAGAACTATATTCGCCTTGATTTTCTTCGCATTCTTTTCCGTTATCGCGTTTTCAAGCGCGGCAGGCACCACGATGTCGACTGGCAGGGTAAGGATTTCGTCAGAGGAGATTTCGCGAGCACCTATGACATCTTTATTACTGACATCGCATACTGAACCAACGCAGTAGCATCCCGCGAGCATCCCTTTCTTCTCTTTGCACTTCTCCACCGCCCCAATACTTTCGATTCCTTTGGGTACGTAAATTCCGCCCCTTGAGTCGGAGAGTGCGACAATCTTGAATCCAGCCTCATGCAAATATCTCGCGAGATACAAGCCGACATTTCCAAAGCCCTGTATAGCCACTGTCATGTTTTTTGGATCAAGCTTCCTCTTTTTCAAAAGATACTGCAGAACATAGCTGCCGCCGAGTCCCGTCGCTTCGGTACGTCCTTCAGAGCCACCCTGGCCAATTGGTTTACCTGTGACAACTGCTGTCGCAGCAGCACCAGTCACTCGCGCGTACTCATCCGCAATCCACGTCATAATTTTTCCGTTCGTGTTCACGTCAGGAGCAGGCACGTCCACGTCGGGCCCAATAATCGGCGCGATCTTACGCGTAAACTCGCGCGTCAGTCGCTCCAGCTCTTCTAGGGAGAGTTCCTTCGGATTAACGGCAATGCCGCCCTTACCTCCGCCGAACGGAACACCGACGACCGCATTCTTTATCGTCATCCAAAACGCGAGTGCCTTTGCTTCGTCCATATCAACCTGTGGATGGTAGCGGAGCCCTCCTTTGTAGGGCCCGCGAATGTTGTTGTGCTGGACGCGAAATCCTTGGAAGACACGTACGCTTCCGTCGTCCATCCGAAGCGGCACAGATACCTCCATCACGCGATCGGGATTCTCTAGTTGCAGCGCAAGCAGTGGATCAATATTCGTGCGCTTGACTGCAGCACGAAGCTGTCGAAGTGCACGTTGCCACGGATTATTCTTTTGAATGTCTTTTGTGTTCATAATTATTTATCTCCCGTCCAAACAATGCCGTCCTTTTGGTGATGCACTGCCCACGCAAACCACATGCTGGTGTAGCTCGGCAGTTCTTTTCCTTCCTGCGTAGTAACTCGAATCTCACCATCTAGAAGACGTGCGCTGACTGTTTTGCCGAGGACGTCGACGACTGCGACAACGCCCGGCTTCAAATCTTTCACCTTGAATGCGATAGAGTGTTCGTTGAAATTGACGACATGCATGATTTCTTTCGCGGGCAGACGAGTATCCGTCACCGATACGGGAAAAAGGATGTCGTCCGTGTTGTCATAGTTTCCGTACGGATACACGGAATAGCTGCGACGATATCCAGTCTCAACGCTCAATATCTGGGCGTTCGGATATTTCTCGCGAATGGCTTTGAATGGGAGAACTTGCGAAGGATATAGAGCAAGTTTTGCGCCGGTCTTGTCACCGACGACCGCTTCGCCCTGCACCTGCGACCACAGACTTTCAGTCGCCTTGTCGTACATGAGAAGATTCGATTCATACAACTTGCCCGAGACGCCGAATATCTCTGGCTTGCCGTCAACCTCTGCTTCATACACGATTGCAGAGCCACAGAGAGGACAAAACGTAACGACGAGGTGCTTTCCCTCAATCACGTCATTCACGACTTCGTGCCATACAATGATGTTGTACGGATAGAAGCGCGAAGTTTTCCCGACAGTGACGAGAATGCCGTCAACGTCATCGGTGATACTCGAATCCGCAGCCGCTATCTTCGTAAATGCAGGCTGATCAAGCGCGGGGATACCGTCTTTCCCCGGGCCGCCGTCGAGGATTTTCTCGACATCGATTGAATGTTTGTTCATATCTGTTTGCAATCGCCCACCGTCGAATGTCGTGCGAGTTTCTGTTTTCACTTCGGCAGTGCGCAGATTCCCACTGGCGAGTCCCCGTGAGGAGAGAGTCCACACACCGAATCCGGCGAGAATGGCCGCGAGAGCGATGATGACGAAGTATCCCTTCATAAGGCGACAAGGTTGGCGAAGTCGGATTCGCTGATGTCCCCGGGTATCGTTCCGACGATGTCGCCATCTTTTCCTATCAACACGTGATAGTTGGTATATGCGACGCGATATTTCCGTGCGATCTCCCCCGATGGATCCAGAACAACTGGATACGTGAGACCAAAGTCGGATACAAATTTTTCGACAATGCTTGGTTCCTCTTGCAGATCTACCCCGATGACTTCTATCTGGTCTTTGTATTTCTCATACAGTGCTTGTTGGCGTGGAATATCGCGCCGACAATTCGGGCACCACGTCGCCCAGAAATCGAGGATGACCGGTTTTTTATCCTTATACTCGGACAATGTGAGAGTCCCGCCGCCGACTCTTTCAAGTGTGAAATCAGGTGCAGGAGCGGCTATCTCATTCTGGCTTCCGGCAACAGGTGCGGACGTGCCATTTGACGCGGCAAAAGCCAATCCTCCGATTGCAACAATGACAATCGCACCGATAATCCAATGATTTCTTTTCATAACGTTATAGGTAATTAATAATTGCGTCGTAATGAAGGAACTGCAGCGCGCGGTAGCCGTATGACACGAGGAGATTCATGTTGTCGGTGAGAAGAAGCACGCCGAGAACAATCAAGAAGATGCCCCCGATAGCGGATGATACGTGGAGAAAACGGTCAAATCGTGCGATCGTTCTTTCAGCACGACTAAGACCGAGAGCGGCAAGAAGAAATGGGACTGCGAGTCCGAGCGAGAAGACCGCGAGTAAGAGTGCTCCGCCGAGAGCCGTCGCGCGCGTTCCTGCAAGGAGCAAGACCGACCCCAGAACCGGTCCAACGCAAGGAGTCCAGCCGGCACCAAACACAATCCCCATGATCCCCGAATTGAGCGGCGTGCCGCGCTCAAACGGAGACGCGAGGTGAATGCGCTTCTCCGACATAAGTGCAGGAATGCGTAGGATGTTGAGCATCATGAGTCCGAAGAGAATGACGAACACGCCTCCAATTCGAGCGATCCATATGCGTGCTTCAAAGAAAAGTCCCCCGAGAATCCCTGCGAATACACCAAGGAGAATGAACACGACACTAAACCCCAGCACGAAAAAGAGCCCGTTCATGAGGACTTTCTTTCGAGATGGGGTCGAATCTTTCGCACTTCCACTGATGAAACTTAAGTACGCGGGTACGAGTGGAAGCGTGCATGGCGCAAGAAAGGTGAGGAGTCCAGCGACGAACGCTGGGATGATGAGTGCGGTTTCGATCATAGAGTTGGTGGAATGTCCTCCTGAACGGCACTCTTAATAATGTCGAGATTGCAGCTCTTATGTTCCGTGCACCACGCCTCGCACCTTTCTCCCATTTCGCGCGAAGCGTACTTCAGACCGCACACTTCGCACTGAAAGAGGTCTCCTTCTTTTCCTTGAATAACTTTTACCATGTCGTTATGCAATCGCGAGCAACTGTTTGAGACGACCTTCGTCGAAGCCGACGATCATGTCGGTGTCGACGAAAATTATAGGGACTCCCATCTGTCCTGATTTTTCGACCATTTCAGCTCGCGCCGCGGCGTCGCCTGCAACATCTTTCTCAGTATACGCGACATTGTGTTCCTTGAAGAAAGCCTTTGCCGCTTTGCAGTAAGAGCACGTTGGCGTTGAATAAATCGTTACATTTTTCATAATTATTTTTATTTACTTCCAGTAATTCTCTCCCACAGTTCTAATCCTCGTCTGAAGAAGCGTTTTTCCTTGCCCATACAAGTAAGGCATGAAGAAAATCGTTCTCCGGTTTTCAGATATTTCTTGCTCCCGCATGGCACACAGATGTAGAAGCCGTCTGTGGGAACCGTGCTTCCGACTTTGAATGTTTCGATTTCAGATTCGTCCGTGTAATCCATAGGTAATCGATTAATGGGTGTGTGCATGCTCGTGAGCATGGTCATGTTCGTGTGCCGCTCCTTCGTGGCGCTTTGCTACATAGAGAACATACACAAGACCGAGAACCACGCCGAAAATCGCGTGACCCATGAGACTCATAAGACGTATTGTGTCGAACGCATTTCCGATCTGCACGCCCATACCGAGGATGACCGGCATCGCAATGAGGGCACCGAGAACCCACCAGATAAGCCCGTAGAGAAGTCCATATCCAACACCTTCGCCGTAATTCCTCACCCACTTTGAGAAGATGAGCGCGAAGAGCCCGCCCGTGACCGCACTAATAATAAGATGCACGACCCAACCGATAGCAGTTGCCTGACTTCCTATCATGCTCGCGATCATTGGCATCATGCCCATCATCGCCATCAACATGCCGAAGATAATTCCTCCTGCAATTCCCCCAATTACTCCACCGATTACTTTTTGATCCATAAAGTATGTATTTAATTGATAATCTAATAATGCGCGTTACGTACAGATGGTCTTTTCGAGATTGTTTACAAACTCGTCGCGCACAAGTTTGTAACAAATGTTCGTGCCCATACGCTCCGACGTGAACATCCCATTGTCCTTCATCATCCGTAGATGGTGCGAGATCGTATTGATGTTCATGTCGAGACTTTCGGCGATATCGGACACGCATGCCTCTCCATACTCGTACATGAAGCAGAGAATTCGTATCCTCGTCTCGTCCCCAGCGAGGGAAAGGAGCCGAGCCCGTTTCGTGATGACGGGATCGATCGGAATCTTCCTATAGTGACCCGGTTCCATATGATTCTGGATATATTCTAATATTACTAGTAATGTTGGATTAGTATATCGGGCACTAAGAATGTCAATATGCGAGGGTGTGGATAGGCACCAAAACACCTGCGAGAAGGGATGCTTAAGGAGGAAAAGCGCAAGCTACTTGAACAGCTTCGTGGGAAGATTGTCCTCAAGGACAAGAAAATCACTCTCGAGAAGTAGTCCGACAACACCAAAGCCGCGACTTTCGTCGCGGCTTTGGTGTTCTTCGGGCGCTTGATGCCAGTTGGTACCGTACCGGCTTTTCGCGCATATGACGCCTGACGCCTGCCGGCAGGCAGGGAACGGATCCTCGGCATCACAATGCTGTTGCGGGGGCGGGACGACATTGCAAGACCGCACGCGAGAGTGTCCCACACTCTCGCTCCCCGAAACAGAAAAACCGCCTTGCGGCGGTTCCTCTGTTGCGGGGGCAGGACTTGCAC
>DPYD01000035.1:0-2312 GCA_003545515.1 Candidatus Kaiserbacteria bacterium
TGAGGACACCGCGTATCGGTGTTTCCTACGCAGGGAAGTGGGCGGAAAAACCGTGGCGTTTCGTATTGGCACAACAAAAGAGCGGGCACACAAAGTCCCGCTCCAGCGGCCGCACGACACGGCCTAGATAAGTACGAGCTGTCCCGCATTCTCCGGCGGCTCCTTTTTGCCTTTCTTCCGCCGACGCAACTTTCCTTGCCATTCTTTTCGTTTCCGGAAGACGGCCATCATGGCATCCCTGTACGCCATTCCCAAGAGCCGCATTCCTTTGTTCCACGCGGGCACGAACTGGCGGACGACCACGCCGGTCAGGTGAGCCAAGTTCGAATCCGGCTTTCGCAGTTCGGCGATCTTATTTGCGATCGTTCTGAACATAAGCCAGTCCCACCGCGGCTCGTCGTCGGAGGGAGCCAGATGGCTGTACTTGGGGCTCTCCCTGACGAACCGAATAGCCAGCTGGATTTCATCTTGGCGAACCTGAGGAAACTGAGGTTCTTCCTTCATAACCGCACCTCCTTTCTGCGTCTCGCCAGACGCAATTTCCGCTCGCGATCATCCAATGTCTTTCGCGCGAGACGCCAATAGGCCCTGAAGACCGCTTGTCTAGAGTTTTTCTGCCCCTGATTGCCAATGTGCAATCCGGACAGGGTGTAACGGATCGCACATCCGCTGTCGGGTTCTTGAATGCCAAGAACCGCTTCGACAACTTTATACGCCAAATCGGGCTTTACAAGTTTCCGATCAGCGATTCTCAGACGCCCGATGACGGCGTCTACTTCGTCTGTTAGGTGTGACACTGCTCGGACCTCCTTCGTGCCTGTTTGCCATTTGTACAGGATACTGAGGCAAATGTTCCACAAAAGCCCGAACTACGCAACTATTTCATTATCTGCTCTATCACTTCTTTGACAACGGAACCGTCTGCGTTACCGGCGAGTTCTTTCATTACGGCACCCGTGAGTTTTCCCGCACCGGATGTGTCGAAAATCTTGAGCTCTGCCATTTTTGCGCGTACAACCTTTTCTATATCTTCGCGGCTTGCCGTCTGCGGCAAATACTCTTCCAATATTTTGAGCTCCTTATTTTCCTTTTCGGCAAGCTCTGCGCGGCCGCCAATCCCATACTGTTCCGCCGCCTCTTTGCGTTGTTTGGCGAGCCGCTTCAGGACCGCAACAACGTCGTTGTCCCCAAGCTCTTCGGTCGGTTTGAGGCGCTTTGCCACGAGCTCGTTGGTGAAGGCAGATAAAGCGCCGCGCAATGTCTCCACTCGAAGCGAGTCCCTCGCCTTCATAGCAGATGTCATGTCGGAGCGGATTTTTTGCACGAGCATGCTCATAGTATATCAAATCTTTTGCCGCCGACCCACAAGCAAGGGGTCGGCGACAAAGTCGGCGCGATTAAGGATACCCCACCGGCCTCTCGATGCACCCCCCGAAAATCCTTATTCGGAGGTCGGGTTCACCAAGCATGTTGGCGGCTTTTTGAACCTCTATACGCATCAGGCGCTCAAAACTGCGCATTGCCGCCTCGCAAGTGTCACGGTCTTCGAATAGTTCGAAGGCCGGTTCTGGTTCCAGGATGGTAATGGGGGGAGAGTTCACCCCCATTAAAAAAACCACTGCTATCACTTTTAATTCGTACAACATGACCGTATCCTCCTCTGCAGTGATTCTGCTCTTTAATGAACCTCTGTGTCAAGAGAGCTCAGATTTGCTACAATCTCGACATGGAATGGTTCATCACATTGCTTCTTTTGGCTAACCTAGCTNNCGGTTAGCTACGGACATACGCGACCTTGTTCACAAACAGCTCAACGAAGTTGCCAAGGGAGTGGCGGAAACAAACGCCTCAACACGACAGGTGTTTACGATTGCAGAGCAGTTGCAGAATCTCGAGAAGGTTCTCAAAAACCAAAAACAACGAGGAAATCTGGGCGAAGCAGGTCTCGAATTAATACTCTCGAATATATTGCCCCCGGATAGATTTAAAATGCAGTATGAATTTCCGGGAGGAGAAACAGTCGATGCCGCTATATTTGTTAAAGATGGGATTATCCCGGTTGACGCGAAATTTCCGCTTGAAAATTACATGCGTCTCCTGGACGAGAAAGACGACGCGCGAAGGCAAGAGCATGAGGATGCGTTTAAAAAAGACCTTAAGCGCCGAATAGACGAAACAGCAAAATACATACGTCCGCAAGATGGCACACTGAACTTTGCATTTATGTATATTCCTGCAGAGTCTATCTACTACGATTTGGTTACAGGCGGTGTGGGATCGGTGAATGCGCGCAGTCTTTTGGAATATGCCCA
>DPYD01000035.1:2324-2530 GCA_003545515.1 Candidatus Kaiserbacteria bacterium
GTGCTCCGGATCACGGGCGAATCGGCAGGTCTGGAGCCGGCGCTTTTGGACAAGCCCGTACTTGCTGATGACGAATAAACAAGGTATATTGCCTCGACTATGGCTAAAATAGCTATTATAGAAACGGGTGGAAAACAGTATATCGTGATGCAAGACAGCGTTTTGAGCGTTGAAAGACTTCCCGTAGAGAAGAGTGGAAAGATCAC
>DPYD01000010.1 GCA_003545515.1 Candidatus Kaiserbacteria bacterium
GAATTCGTCGTAGCTCCGGAGGGATACGATTTCACCGCGTATATTCTCGTGCCCGATTCTCCTGAAAGACCACGCTCTATTTCCGCAGGCGTAAGATTTTTAGTCAAGTAGAACGTCATCAATGGCTCGAATGTTTCCCCAGAAGGTACAGCCGCGAGAATCTCTTTCTTATATTCCGCCGCGCCCTCAACTGTTTCTATCGGTGGCTCCGTATTGGGCATGATAATACCGCCCCAAAAGCGCTCGGTTGTGTATGGCGTCACAGCTTTGAGCGTTGCGCCGCGCCGCAGATGCACATGGGAATCGAAAGGCTTTTTCATTGTGAGCGCATCAGCCATGCGGGCAGTATACAATAGGGTAGTCGATGCCATACCCCCACGCCAACTTTGTTACAAACTTGGTGTGGATGTATACTCTTTCCTGATGAATCATCTTGTTGAGACCCCAGTACCACAAACCCTTCGGGCTTGGCTACGGGGCGAGACTCATTGCATGATTACGTTGTTGCATGCGACACGGTCCCAGTCAGAAAAGTGATATGCACCATCTTGTTGAGACCCAACAGTTCACGAGAGAATCTCTAAAGGAGCTTTTTGTGCTCGCGGATGCGCTTGAAGGAAAACGGGAAGAGTCTCTCAAGGGCAAGATACTTGCTTCGCTTTTTTATGAACCGTCCACACGTACTCGACTTTCCTTCGAATCCGCGATGCTCCGTCTGGGAGGCGAAGTTATCACCATGGAAAATGGCAGAGAGTCCTCTTCTCAGTCCAAAGGTGAGACGCTTGAGGATTCGATTAAAGTCATCAATCGCTATGCGGATATTATCGTCATGCGTCATGCCGAAGTCGGTTCTGCGGCCCGTGCGGCCGTAGTATCAGATGTGCCTATCATCAATGCTGGAGACGGTAATATGGGCCAGCATCCGACGCAGGCACTCCTCGATCTTTATACGATTCAACGCGAACTTGGACGAGAGGACGATATACACGTCGCATTCGTCGGGAATCTAAAATACTATCGTTCTCCTCGTTCTCTTGCGTATCTCTTGAGCAAATACAAAAACATTCGCATAACCTTCATCTCATCTCCGGAGCTTCGTATGGCAGACGACGTGAAGGCGCATCTGAAAGAGAATGGCGTGCCTTTTACCGAAACGGAGGATATGGTGGCGGGTATTCGTGATGCTGACGTCGTCTACCAAACACGTATTGCAAAAGAATGGATAAAGAACGACGTAGAGTACGAAAAACAGCGCGGACGCTACATCATTACACGTGCTGTTGCGGACAGTATGAAAGAAGGAGCGATTATCATCCATCCACTGCCGCGTGTCGGGGAAATAGAGGCGGAAGTAGATGCTTCGCCGCATGCCGTGTACTTCAGACAAGTCGGCTACGGGCTCATCGTTCGAATGGCCATTTTGAAGACGATTTTGGGTAATGGGTGAGAGATGTTTCGCGAGTCATCCATAAATGATACCGTAGTCCGATGAGTAAGGATGACGTATTGAAAAAGAAAGCGCTGGCACTTCACAAAAAGCTCGGTGGCAAGATTCGTATCATGCCTGCAATACCTGTTAGAAATAGAGCCGATCTTTCTCTCGTATACACTCCCGGTGTTGCGGCAGTTTCCAACTTTGTTGCTAAGAATCCAAAGCACGCGCGTGAGTACACGATGAAAGGTCGTATGGTTGCGGTTATTTCCGATGGATCAGCGGTTCTGGGACTCGGCAACATTGGGGCCCTGGGCGCACTCCCTGTTATGGAAGGGAAGTGCGCTCTTTTCAAGACATTCGCGGGAGTAGATGCGGTACCGCTTGTTCTCGATACGCAGGATGCGGATGAGATAGTTGAAACGATACTCCGCATTGCCCCCGCATTCGGCGGCATTAATTTGGAAGATATCTCGGCGCCGAAATGTTTTGACATCGAGCGTCGTGTCATGGAAGCTCTCGATATTCCGGTGATGCATGACGACCAGCATGGTACAGCTATCGTCGTCCTAGCTGCTCTTTTTAATGCACTCAAAGTGGTCGGAAAAAAACTTGCTTCAGCACGTGTTGTTATTTCTGGCGCAGGGGCAGCAGGGACGGCGGTCGCGCATCTTCTCAATAAAGAGGGTGCAAAGAACATCGTTATACTCGACAGCAAAGGGATTATTGATGCAACGCGTCCGGAGGAGCATAAGCGTTCGCTTGCCCGCTTCACTAATCCGGAGCATAGGCGCGACGGACTGCAGGGTGCACTCAAAGAGGCGGATGTGCTTATCGGGGTTTCCGGGCCCGGTCTTATGAGTGCGGATGATATCCGCCTAATGTCTCCAAAAGCGGTCGTATTTGCGATGGCGAATCCGATACCGGAAATTATGCCCGATGAGGCGAAGCTGGGAGGTGCCGCGGTCGTTGGCACGGGTCGCTCCGATTTTCCAAATCAGATAAATAATTCACTCGCATTCCCGGGAGTTTTTCGTGGAGCTTTGGATAATCGGGTGCGTCGTATTACGGATGATATGAAGCTGAAAGCTGCATACGCCATAGCGTCTCTCGTTCCGAAACCTACCGCAAACAGGATAATTCCTGACATGTTCGACAAGAGAGTTGCCAAAGCAGTCGCCAAGGCGATATGCTAGCGCTTCTGGCGCGTAATGTTCTATAATCTACGTTCGCCGCCCTTAGCTCAATTGGTTAGAGCACCGAGCTTATACCTCGGCGGTTCTTGGTTCGAGTCCAAGAGGGCGGACATGCTTTGGCGGCGTTAGAGGAACTTGCCTAATGCTGGGGATTGTTCATATTGCGCCTCAGCGAAGCCGTGTAACAATATATTATATGAATACTTCTTCACGGCGCGTAGTCCCGTTTGCAGTTCTTCTCGCTCTTATCGCATGCACCGTACTTATTGCTCCGGGAATTACTCGTGCGGCACAGGTCAATGTTTCAATGACGCCGACTGCGTTCTCATCCGCGCACATTACCATCAATGCGGGAGATTCGGTTGTCTGGACAAACACTGATTCCATACAGCATACCGTCACCGCGACCGACAGCTCTTTCGGGAGCGGCACACTTCAGTCGGGCAAAGTGTACTCATACACATTTACTATCCCCGGCACGTATTCATACTATTGCATGTTCCACGGCGCTCCGGGCGGCGTCGGGATGTCGGGGACCATAACGGTCCTCTCTCCTTCACAGGCGCCCACAGTAAACTCCTCCAACCCAACCGTAGATGATTTGCGTGCGCAGTTACAAGCGCTTCTAAATAAGATAACTCAGCTTCAACAGCAAACTGGAGCTAGCACAGGAGTGCCAGGGGCAGTCGTTTCCTCCACCGCTTGCCCTCTTATCGGTCGCGTCTTGCGGAAGGGTGATTCTGGCGAAGATGTAACGAGGCTCCAGCAATTCCTCGCACAAGATCCGCTCATTTATCCGGAACGTCTCGTCACAGGTTACTACGGTTCTTTGACAGAAGCGGCGGTCCGGCGCTGGCAGGTGCAGTTCAATATCGTATCTTCAGGTTCTCCGGAAACTACGGGGTATGGACAAGTGGGGCCACGTACGGCCGCAACGATGGCGCAACGATGCGCTTTGAACGGGGGCAGTATGGGAGGGAATGTCGGCGGTTTCATAAAAGTAACGCCGATATCCGGTAACGCGCCTCTCGCGGTTTCCGTCGAAGCAACAGTCAACACGGTCAATTCGTGTGCGGGCGCACTGTACACCGTTGATTGGGGAGATGGTACCGCACCTGCACAGATAGCGGCGCCTGCTGGGAACTGCCAGCAATTGGTCCAGACGCTACGCCATACATACCAGTGGGGCGGAACGTACCAGGTCGTGCTCTCGGCTGGGGCGCACCGCACGAACGCGACAGTGACAGTATTTGGTTCAACGCAATCTCCAACGCCTCCTGTCTCGACCGCGGATTCGGTATCGGCTAACCCGAATACGGGGACAGCCCCGCTTTCCGTTACGTTCACTGGAACAGTGAACGGTTCTCGCTCATGCTCTGGTGGCGTTTACACGCTTGATTTCGGAGATGATCAAAACGCGGTCATTCCATATCCCGCAGATGCGTGCCAAGCGCTCTCATATACTATTGCGCATCAGTATTCCTCCGGAGGAACTTTCGGGGCGCGACTTCTGCGTGGCTCTTTGTCGAGTGGAACGCTCGTGGCTAACACTAATGTCGATGTTTCCAGTAATACTCCCGACATTGGTCCGTTTACCGTTACGCCCGGCATAGGAGGGAATGTACTCGCGGTAGAAGTTGCATTCGATATAGCAACACCTTGCAGTGCTTACGATTTGAATTGGGGCGATGGAAGCACGCACGTTGTGCAAGCGCAAGGCTCTGGTGCGTGCGCACAAGTCGTTACAACGAAGAGATTTACGCACATATATACACAGACAGGTTCCCACACCATTACACTCATACGTGGTACGCGAACTGATACCGCGGCCATCACTATTTCATCGTCTTGAGGAGTGGGTTTGGCACACTTACTCTCGATGCGATTCGGCGGATGCTCTTTCAACGCGCTCGCGAAGTGTCGGATATGTTGAGAGAGTCACATCTGTTTGGATGAGGCGTTCGGCCTCCTCGCGCGCGGCGCGAATAAGTTTTACGTTCTTTAGAGCTTCCATACCCAGATCGGTAACACCCCACTGCTGTCTTCCATAGAGGTCGCCCGCGCCGCGCGCTTCGAGATCTGCCTCGGCAAGTTTGAATCCGTCATTTGTTTTTTCCAGAGCGCGCAAACGCTTTGCCGCCGCCGCGCCCGATGTCTCCGGCAGGAGAAAACAGAATGGCGTATGAGTGCTTCTCTGGACTCGGCCGCGCAACTGATGAAGCTGTGCCAAGCCGAAGCGCTCTGCACCCTCAATAAGGATTATGGTTGCGTTTGGGACATTCACTCCAACTTCGACGACAGAAGTAGCAACGAGTATCTGTGTCTCGCCCGAAGCGAAGCGATTCATAGCATCGTCTTTTTCCTTGGGCTTCATTGCACCGTGGAGGAGCCCTATTGTAAATTCGTGAAAAACTTCTTTTTTGAGTCGCTTCGCTTCGGCTTTCGCGGATTTTGCCTGGAGCGCATTCCATTTTGTGGGATCCGGTTCTTCAATGCGCGGACAGATTATGTATGCCTGCCTTCCTTGAGAAAGCTCGCGCCGCACCGCTTCGTATGCAATGTCTCGCTCGCTAGATTTCACAATTGCAGTTCTGACCGTTACGCGTCCGGGTGGAAGTTCGTCTAAGAGAGAAATGTCAAGATCACCGTATATGGTGAGGGAGAGCGTTCTCGGGATAGGGGTAGCCGTCATGCTCAGAAAATGAGGGATACTCATTTTCTGCGCAGATTGACGCGGATGGCCGCCTTCAGCGTCCGCAGATGAACGCAGATAATCATGTCCTCGGACTTTGTCGAGAACCACTCGCTCTTCTGTTACCTTGGGAGTTCCGAAGTTCAAGAGCATTGCCAGCTTGTAATCAGTGCCCTTGAGGTAATTCCACAACTGTTTTTTCTCGCCAGCGCCCAATCGCGGGAGGGCTTTCAGCTCGACGATAATCTTGTTCTCTACGAGAAAATCCGGCTGATATACACCGATTTTCTTCCCCCTGTACGTTACGGGTATCTGTATCTCCCGGCTATATTTGATATTTCGCCGCCTGAACTCCTCTTCCAGCGCATTTTGATATACCGACTCTTTATGTCCCGGTCCCAACGCGTTGTGTATCGTGAAAGCGCAGTTCCGT
The DNA here is from genome assembly GCA_003545515.1 of Candidatus Kaiserbacteria bacterium. Lineage (GTDB taxonomy): Bacteria > Patescibacteriota > Minisyncoccia > Phycocordibacterales > UBA2100 > UBA10103. Next base: position 5,754 of record DPYD01000010.1, read on the forward strand.
ATTGCGTAGGACAAGTCTTTATATAAGAATCCTTCGTCTACATCTGCGTGTATCTGCGGTTCGGGTTCCATCTGCGTTGATTTGCGCGTCAACGCCGCGCGTTGGCGGACGCCGAAGCGATGCTGTTCATCCACAATAACGTACGCGAGATGTTGGAAAGCGACAGATTTCTGTATAAGCGCATGAGTTCCGACTATCATCGCTATCTCTCCATTTTCCACCCATTTTAGAAGTTGCGTTCGCGATATATTTGTTGCTTTACCACGCGACACCTTGGAAGGGTATTTTTTGCAAACTTTGCCGGTCAAGAGCGCGATATTGATGGGAAGATGCGAGAAGTATTCAATAAACGATTGAAAGTGCTGTCCCGCGAGTATTTCTGTCGGCGCCATGTAGGCCACTTGGAGCGTTCCCGATTTGCGATTTGCTACACTGCCGTCCGACATCCGCGCGAATTCGCCTGAAGCGAGTTTTAGCGGCGGTCGCGCATTGACGACCGCGTACGCTGTCGCCGCGGCTACTAAGGTCTTTCCACTCCCGACATCGCCCTCCAATAGTCGCGCCATCGGATGTGAATGTCCGAAGTCTGCCAGAATGTCTGCGATAGCTCGTTTTTGCGCATTAGTCGGAGGAAAGGGGATTGTTTCAAGAAAACGCTCGGCATGTCCGCTTGCATCAGTTATGGAGAATGATGCCTGCGCATCATTCTCCGCACGTTCTTGCGCGCGCGTGAGTTGAAGCGCGAATATTTCTTCGAATGCAAAACGCTTGCGGGCGGCCTCCGTCTCGCGTTGGTTTTTTGGTTTGTGCATGGCGAGAAACGAGCGTGCCAAGTCGGGCAGATGATAGCGTTCACGCACTTCCTTGGGAATCGGATCTTCCAGCGATTGGAGCACATTACTTGCGAATACGCGTTCGAGGGCGTGATAGAACCATTTGCTGGTAACGCCCCTGCTTTCAGGATAGACAGGATACAAGCTTCGAGCTTCAAGCTCCGAGCTGCTAGGAGACATAAAGATGCCTTGAGGCATGGCGCCCGCTGGGAGCGCTTCTACTTCCGGGTTTGCAATGTACGGTCGCTCGACACTTCCCCCGACCGTCCCGCTCATTTTCACCGTACCTGTCTGCGGTAAGTATGAGGCGATATACGGTTGATTAAACCACATAACCTTTACACGACCGGAAGAGTCCTCGAACCACCCCTCGGTCACATTGCGCTTGCTTTTCCAGAGTTTTCGTGGCTTAAGTCTCGACAGGGAGCCGATGAGCGTCACTTTAGTGCCAGGTATGAGTCGTGCCGCTTCTCCCGAGGTGCCTGCGGCCTCATACCGGGATGGAAAGTGGTAAAGGAGATTGCGGATCGTACCCAATTTTAGTCTTTTAAGGGCTGTCTTTTGTGCCGGTATAAGGCGAAAATGCCGCTCTATCGGATCGTCTGGGTGCATTGCGACATTATACGGGAGAGTTATACCCGCACACTTACTTGCGTCTAGTTTTGCGAGGTAATACAAAGATACAACGACAGAGCCATATCCTTGTGCGTACGGAACTATAAGCGCAATTCGTGGGGCAAAACAAGAGCAAGACGCAAGTAAGTGTGCGGGTTATACACAGGTGCGCTTTTTGCGTCTTGCGCGCAATAAAGGAGCAGATAATATGTGCGTGTTTGATATTAGGAAGTTAGCTTCATTATAATATGGCGTATCAAAACGATTACGATACGGAAAGTGATTTATTGGAGTTTTCTGCGGACGATGTTGAGGAAGATGGGGAAGAAGTAGAGGGCGGTGACACGCCTGAGACCGACACGGAAGAAGAGGGTGAAAAGTGGGAATAGTTCTTAAATTCAGTGTTTGCCCACCCTCCATGCGCGACCTAAATTTCTTGAGCGAA